>NZ_JQKG01000057.1 GCF_000745915.1 Deinococcus misasensis DSM 22328 | reverse complement strand
GTCCACACTCGGGTCGAGGGGTTTCTTGCGGGCATGAATCCTCAGGATTTGCTCTCGGCCTTTCACGTCGGGGGCATCCACGACCACCTGACGGTCAAAGCGTCCGGGACGCAGGAGGGCGTTGTCGAGCACGTCTGGGCGGTTGGTGGCTGCGAGGATGATGATGTCGTGCTTGCTTTCGAAACCGTCCATCTCGACCAGCAGTTGGTTGAGGGTTTGTTCCCGTTCGTCGTTTCCGCCCCCGACGTTGAGGCCACGTTTGCGTCCGACAGCGTCAATTTCGTCGATGAAAACGATGCAGGGTGCGGCTTTCTTGGCCTGCTCGAAGAGGTCACGGACCCGAGCGGCTCCGACACCGACGAACATTTCAACGAAGTCTGAACCGCTGATGCTGAAGAAGGGGACTCGGGCTTCACCTGCGACGGCTTTGGCCAACAACGTCTTGCCTGATCCGGGAGGTCCTACAAGGAGAATGCCGTGCGGGATGCGTGCTCCAAGGGCATGGAAGCGCTCGGGGTTCCTGAGGAATTCGACGACTTCTTGAAGTTCGTACTTGGCTTCTTCGCAGCCGGCCACGTCACTGAAGGTGAGTTTGATGCTCCCCTCTGTGAGGACGTGCGCTCTGGACTTGCTGAACTGGGTCACGCCTGCATCTGAGTTGGCTCGGGCACTGCGGTTCATCCAGAGGATCAACAAGATGAACACGCCCACCGAGGTGAGGGGCAGGATCAGGTTCCACCAGTTGAAGTTGCTGATGGGCTGGATGTTGATGTTGACCCCGTACTTGGTCAGGTTGGCCGTGCTGAGCACCGGGTCGTTGCTCAGGGTACGCACGCTGACCACGGTTTTGCCGTCTTTGAGGAGCGCGCGCGCCTCAGTGGTCGGCCCTTCTGGAATCAGGGTCACCGACTGGATTTTCTGGCCCTGGAGGTCTTTCTGGAAGTCGCCAATGCTGACTGCGGTGTTTGGGGTGTTGCGGACGGCCACGCTGATCATGATGGCCAGAATCGCCACCACCAGAAACACCCACCAATAATTGAGGCCCCTGAGGTTCATGTTCCTATTTTAGGCACGTTTTGCTTACAAAGCTATGAATGGGGACCCCAAAAGCAGACAAAGCCTGAACTTTTTCGTTACAATTATTGAGTGTTATACACTCAAGTCTATTGACAAAGATCACATTCACCGTTATGATGATCATAGTAACAAGCCTGTTTATGGCTTGCTGGAAGAAAAAACACCAAAGCACTGTAAAGGAGCTTGAACATGCCTAGAGCAGTAGGAATCGACCTGGGAACCACCAACTCTGTCATCTCCGTCATGGAAGGTGGCAAGCCCGAAGTCATCGTGAACGCCGAAGGTGCCCGCACCACCCCCTCCGTGGTCGCATACAAAGGCGAAGACCGTCTGGTGGGCCAAATCGCCAAACGTCAGGCCGCCCTGAACCCCCACGCCACCCTCTTTGAAGTCAAACGCTTCATTGGTCGCCGCTGGGACGAAGTCAAAGAAGAAGCCAAACGCAGCCCCTTCAAGGTCAAAGAAGGCCCCGGCGGCTCCGTCCGAATTGAAGTGAACGGCAAAGACCTCGCCCCAGAGCAAGTCTCCGCCGAAGTGCTCCGCAAACTGGTGGACGATGCCAGCGCCAAAGTCGGCAGCAAAATCAAAGACGTGGTCATCACCGTGCCCGCTTACTTTGACAACAGCCAGCGTGAAGCCACCCGTCAAGCCGGAGAAATCGCAGGCCTGAACGTGCTCCGCGTGATCAACGAGCCCACCGCCGCTGCACTGGCCTACGGCCTTGAGCGCAAAGGCAACGAAACCGTGCTGGTCTTCGACCTCGGGGGCGGTACCTTCGACGTGACCATCCTGGAACTCGGTGACGGGGTCTTCGAAGTGAAATCCACCAGCGGTGACACCCACCTCGGGGGAGCAGACTTCGACCACGCCATCGTGAACTGGCTGGTGGCCGAATTCAAGAAAGAAAACACCTTCGACCTGACCAAGGACCCACAGGCCCTGCAGCGTCTGATCGAAAGCGCCGAGAAAGCCAAAATCGAGCTTTCCAGCGCCACCGAAACCACTATCTCCCTGCCCTTCATCACCTTTGACCCCGAGACCCGCACCCCCCTGCACCTCGAACGCACCCTGTCTCGCGCCAAGTTCGAAGAACTGACCGCCGACCTGCTGCGCCGTGTCAAAGACCCTGTGCAGCAAGCCCTGCGCGATGCCAAACTGAGCGCCAGCGACATCAACGAAGTGATTCTGGTGGGCGGTTCCACCCGCATCCCCGCCGTGAAGCGCATCGTGCGCGACATCATGGGCAAAGAACCCAACGAAAGCGTCAACCCTGACGAAGCCGTGGCTCTGGGTGCTGCTGTGCAGGCCGGAATCATCACCGGTGACTCTGCCCTCGGTGACATCGTGCTCGTGGACGTGACCCCCCTCACCCTCGGTGTGGAAGTCAAAGGTGGCATGATTGCCCCCCTGATCACCCGCAACACCACCGTTCCCGCCAAGAAGACCGAAGTCTTCACCACCGCTGAAAACAACCAGCCCGGCGTGGAAATCAACGTGCTGCAAGGTGAGCGCCCCATGGCCGCCGACAACAAATCTCTGGGCCGTTTCAAACTGGAAGGCATCCCCCCCATGCGTGCCGGACAGCCCCAGATTGAAGTGACCTTCGACATCGACGCCAACGGCATCCTGCACGTCACTGCCCGCGAGAAGTCCAGCGGCAAAGAAGCCAGCATCCGCATCGAAAACACCACCACCCTGGACAAAGGTGAAGTGGACCGCATGGTGCGCGAAGCCGAGCAAAACGCCAACGCCGACAAACAGCGCAAAGAACGCACCGAGAAGAAAAACACCCTCGACAGCGTGCGCATTCAGGCTCTGGGGGCCATTGAGGACTACGCTTCTGCACCTCAGGACCTCAAAGACAAAACCAGAGCCATCGCCGATGAAGCCGAGCAGGCCATCAAAGACGATGCCGACAACAGCAAACTGGACGACATCAAATCCCGTCTGGAAGCGGCCATCCGCGACCTTGCCGGTGCAGCCCAGAGCGCACAGGGTCAGGACGGACAGGCACAGGGAGGTCAACCTCAGGGTGCCCAGAAGGCCGATGACGACGTGATCGACGCCGACTTCAAACCCGCAGACTGATTTCATCTGTAAAATGACACCCTGTAGGGGCGAGGCATGCCTCGCCCCTTTTCACAACTCGCCCTTTTTTCACAAACTTGACCTTTTCACAAGGACGCACTTCAAGGGAGGCCCCATGACCGACGACAACCTGAAAAACCAGCACCTGACCGAAGACCAGGTCGATGACAATGACACCCAGGACACCGAAAACGGCAACCCTTTTGATCCGGACAACCTCGATCCAGAGATGATGGCTGGGGTCCAAAAGATGATGGAGCAACTCCAGCGTGCCGATGAACTCGAAAAAGAAGTGAACGACCTGAAAGGCAAATACGCCCGTCTGCTCGCCGACTTCGAGAACTACCGCAGACGCACCAATCAGGATGTGCTGGATGCCCAGACCGCCGGGGTTGCCAAAGCTGCTGAAACCATCTTCCCCATCCACGATGACATGGAACGCGCATTGATGGCCGCCCAGCAAAACCCTGAAAGTGTGGTCGGAGGCCTGCAAGGGGTGCTCAACAACCTGCTGCGCACCTTCGAGAAACTCGGACTGGAACAGACCGGCAAAGAAGGGGAAACCTTTGACCCCGCCTTCCACGAAGCCCTCACCGTGGTTCCCGGCGAACAGGACGATGTGATCGTGCAGGTGTACCAGACCGGCTTCAAAATCGGCAGCAAACTGGTGCGTCCCGCCCGCGTGGTGGTCAGCAAGAAGTAAAGTCAGTCAACAGTTCACAGTGAACAGTTCACAGTTTTGAATGCTCCTCGTTGTCCTGACTGTCAACTGTAAACTGTGAACTTTTTACTTCTCTCAGGAGGTGAGTCATGGCCTATAAGGACTATTACGACATCCTCGGGGTGAGCAAGACCGCCTCCGAAGATGAAATCAAATCGGCATACCGCAAGCTTGCCAAGAAGTACCATCCAGACAAAAACAAAGAGGACCCCTCTGCTGCCGAAAAGTTCAAAGAAATCGGTGAAGCTTATGCGGTCCTCTCTGACACGGAGAAACGCAAGTACTACGACCAGTTCGGGTCCACCGGACAGGTTCCACCCGGCGGTTACCCCGGCGGTGGTTTCAACCCTCAGGACTTTCAGGGGGGTGCAGGTGGATTTGACCCGAGCCAGTTCAGCGACTTCTTTCAGCAGCTTTTCGGCATGGGAGGACGCGGAGGATCTGCCAGAGGCTCTGGAAACTTTCCTTTCGGAGACATGTTCGGAGGTGGGTTTCAAGGGCAACCTCAGGCCCAGCCCCAGAGCTTGCAGGCCAGCCTGAACATCACCTTTCAGGAGGCTTACACGGGGGGTCCCAAAACCATCCAGATCGATGGCAAGCGTCTGGAAATCAACATTCCTCCTTACACCAAACACCACCAGAAACTGCGTTTGCGCGGTCAGGCTCCGGGCGGAGGTGACATCATCCTGCGTCTGGATGTGAACCCTGATCCTCACTTCACCCTGGACGAAAACGACGTGCGGGTGACCGTGGCTGTTCCGGTGACTGTGGCAGTGCTCGGGGGCAAGTGGAAAGTTCCCACCCTGAAAGGCAACGTGGAATTGACCATCCCTGCAGGCACCAGCAGCGGAAAAACCCTGCGCCTGAGGGGGCTCGGGTGGAAGCATAAGGACCACACCGGAGATCAACTGGTCACCATCCAGATTCAGGTGCCCAGAGAACTCAGTGAGCGGGAACGGGAGTTGTATCAGGAGTTGGAAGGTCTGCGCGTACAGTGAGCCTTTGTGGTTGTAGGGGCTATACGTTGCCCTGAAGCCGAGAGCCGAGCGGCCCAGCGCGAAACTGGTCGTCCAGTGAGCGCGTAGTAGGGCCAAGACAGAGCCGAGAGCCGAGAGCTGAGAGCCGAGAGCCGAGAGCCGAGAGCCGAGAGCCGAGAGCCGAGAGCCGAGAGCCGAGAGCCGAGAGCATCGTGCTATGCGTGGCAGAAATGGTCAAGGGATATGTAGGGGCGAGCGGGCAGAGGGACCAGCCTGCGGTCCCTCGTTTTGCATAAGACGGCATGCCTCGCCCTGCATTACTCCAGCCAAAGCCTTTTTAGCCCTCGGCCCTTGGCCCTCGGCATCTGTGCCTTCTGCCTTGGCTTGACGTGCCCTCGGCATACACTTTGGCCTTCATCAACTCCCCTTCACATAGACACCCCCCTGAATTTTCATACTTGTGACAGGTCTGGACTGGTACACTGACCCGTTGTGAGATTTGGCCTGTTTGTTCTTTCCCTGTGCTTGCTGGCAAATGCCAGTGCAGGCAAAATCACCCCGAGTGGTCCCGGTGCCCTTTTGAGGCTTCCCCACACAGATGGAGATGCCTTCCTGTGGGTTCCCCACGATTGCGCCAAGAAGGCGTGCAGCATGATGGTGGTGTCCCACTCCAGAGGCAACACTTCTTATGCGACCCTTGAAAAACCCCACCTGATGTCCTTCTTTCAGAATTTTGTGGAGGAAGGCGTTGCGGTGCTGATCAGCAACGATGCTGGTCCCAACACCTGGGGCAATGAAAAATCCCTGCTCTACCTGAAATCTGTCTGGACCGAAGCCAGCAAAAGCTTTCACTTCAATGGAAAAACCTATGCTCTGGGATACAGCATGGGCGGATTGCCAGCCAGTCTGAGTGTCCAGAGGCAGCTTTACCCCGTCACAGCCCTGATCCTGATGGATGCCAGAGTGAACATGCTCGGGGCCTATGGGGGTGCAGATGCCTCCAGAGCGGAGGAAATCAAGGTGGCTTATCAGGCCCCTGAAGGCACCACAGAG
Organism: Deinococcus misasensis DSM 22328; assembly: GCF_000745915.1. NCBI lineage: Bacteria > Thermotogati > Deinococcota > Deinococci > Deinococcales > Deinococcaceae > Deinococcus > Deinococcus misasensis. Next base: position 17,674 of record NZ_JQKG01000057.1, on the reverse strand, counting down.
ATGACATTGCATGATCCCATGTTGGAGAACTTCAAATCCAGCATCCCCATGATGGTGATTGGCAGCAAAGACGACCGCACCGTGCCTTTTGCTGACAACGGCGAAAAGTTCTACCGTTTGCATGGCAACAACCCGGACAGCGTGAAGCTCTTGCTGCCCGGAGGTCACCTGCACATGAACCGCTGGGCTCCAGAAACCGCTCAAGACATCCTGCTGTTCCTCAAGAACCTGCGTCCTTTGCCCAAGTTGCAAGAAGCCCAGAAACACTGAAACTTCAACCGCCTCTGCTGCATCGATCAGAGGCGGTTTTTTCATGCACCTTTTCAGTTCGCTTTGGAAGGCCCACCCGCCAGCACAATGTTCTGACTGGCTGCCCACTCTGAGAGGGGTCTTCTCTGGAGGGCTGCAGCCATCAGATCCGGGAATTGGTCCGGTGTGCAGGCGAAACTCGGGATGTCAAAACCCGAGAAAGCTTCGGCCACACGGTGATCAAAAGAGGGTTGACCGTCGTCGTTGAGGGCCAGCAAAGCCACCACCTGCACCCCCGAGGCTTTCAGGTGCGCTGCACGGCGGATCATGGCTTTTTCATCTCCGCCTTCGTACAGGTCGCTGATGAGGATCAGGATGGTTTCCTCTGGACGGTCAATCAGGGTTTCGCAGTAGGCCAGAGCCCGGTTGATGTCGGTGCCTCCGCCCAGTTGGATGCCAAAAAGCACCTCTACAGGGTCTGAAAGCTGGTCCGTGAGGTCCACAATCTCGGTGTCAAACACCACCATGCTGGTGTTCACCGATTTGATGGAAGCCATCACCGCTCCAAAAATGCTGGAGTACACCACCGAAGTGCCCATGCTGCCCGACTGGTCAATGCACAGCACAATGTCCCGCAGGGCAGACTTCTTGCGACCAAAGCCAATTTTGCGCTCTGGGATGATGCTCTTGTAGTCGTGCTGGTAGTGCTTGAGGTTGGCCCGGATGGTGCGGTTCCAGTCCATCTCGCTGTGCCGGGGACGGTTGTTGCGGATGGCCCGGTTCAGGCTTCCAGTGATGGCCTCGCGCATGGGTTCAGAGAGCTTGCGTTCGAGGTCTTCGACCACCTTGCGCACCACCACTCTGGCGGTGTCCTTGACCTTGTTGGGCATCACCGACTGCAAGCCAATCAGGGTGGCGGCCAGATGCACGTTGGGCTCCACGTTTTCCATGAACTCGGGTTCGAGGAGCATGCGTTCCATCCCGAGACGCTCGAAAGCGTCGCGCTGCATGACTTTCACCACACTGCTGGGAAAGAATTTGCGGATGTCTCCAAGCCACGCTGCCGCTTTGGGGGCACTGGACCCCAGTCCTCCCGAGCGGTCTGAATCGTAAAGGGCTTCGAGGGCTTTGTCCATGCGCAGGGCTTCGCCTTGCAATTTGCAGCCGGTGCCGTCTTGCTCACCGCCCAGAATCAGACGCCAGCGTTCCAGTCGATTGGATTCCATTTAATCTCTCCTCCAGAATTGCCACCACTGCCGACGACGGGCCTGCATCTGGTGAATCAGGTTGCGCATCTCTCCGGCTTGCAGCACCCGCTGCTCCTCGGGAATGAAAATGAAGTGGACTTTGAACAGTTTGAACGGACCTCTGGGCTTCAGGGTGTGGTCCAGCACGGCTTCCGTCCCGAGTTCCCACGGCTCACCGTTCAGGAGGCATTCGGCAAAGGGTTCGTTGCCTTCCATGGAGTGCATCACCAGACGCCAGTCGTACACCCCAAACTCGGTGAAATCGGCTGGGATGGCCCGCTGGTTCACCAGTTCCACCCACGGTTGCGAGTGAAAATGGCTCAACACCGCAGCACGGGCCTCTGGACTCGGAGCCCTGACCTGAGGCGTCCCGACATACACCTTCCACGAGCGGAACAGGCCAAACTCGGCATTCAAGCTGAACACCTGATACTCGGGCTCCATGTTCTCGGTGCACTGCCAGAGCACCTCGTAAACCGAGTTGCGCCAGTTGCGGCAGGCCTCGTGGATGGCTTCCTGTGCATCCTGCCCAAATTCGGTGATGTGCTCTTTTAAAGGCACCGACTGGGGAAAACGCTCGAGAAAGACCTGAAATTCGAGCCCCACCTGCACCATGGTCGGGTGCTCCTGACGGGCAAATTCGCGCACGGAACCTTTCATGCTGGGAAGCGAAAAGGTGACCTGACCTTCCCGGACCCGGACCTGCATGGCCGGGAACATCTGTCTCAGGCTCTCCGCAATCCACTGTTCAGACATTCACCCCTCCGGGAGTTGCCAGTCGATGGTGGGCAAGTTTTGCTCCGCCAGAACCGCATTGGTGCGACTGAACGGGCGACTGCCCAGAAAATGCTTGACGCTCAGGGGGCTCGGATGACCGGATTCCAGCACCACATGCTGTGGGCCGTGGATCAGCTTCTTCTTCTTTCTAGCGTAACTGCCCCAGAGGATAAAAACCACCCTTTCACCCTTGCGGTTCACCGCCTGAATGATCGCATCGGTGAACTCCTCCCAGCCCTGATTGGCGTGGGAATTGGGTTCGGCTTCACGCACGGTCAGCACGGCATTCAGGAGCAACACCCCCTGCTCTGCCCAGTGGGTCAGGTTGCCGTGTTTGGGCACCTTGAAACCCACATCCTCTTTCAGTTCCTTGTAGATGTTCTTCAAAGAAGGCGGAGGGGTGATGCCTTTTTTCACACTGAAACTCAGGCCATGCGCCTGCCCTGCTCCGTGATAAGGGTCCTGCCCGAGAATCAACACCCGCACATTCTCGTAAGGGGTGAGCCTCAGGGCCGTGAAGAGGTCTTCTCTGGGGGGGTAGACGGTGTGGTTTTCGTACTGCTCAGAGAGGAATTTCTCCAGAGCAGCAAATCTGGGAGAGTCCAAAACTTCGCTCAAAACGGTTTGCCAGTCGGATGGGATGAGGTCACGCAGGTTCATGGTTTTCTCCTTTTAAAGCCGAGAGCCGAGTGCACAGGGCCGAGGGCCATTCGTAAAGCACTTGCTAAAGCTTTCTAAAAACAATCTGGAAATGCAGAAAGAGACCTTCCTTCAGTTGCCCTCGGCTCTCGGCCCTTGGCCCTTGGCCCTCGGCTCATCATGCATTCCCCAGAAGCACATTCAGCAACGGCAACACTTTCTCACCCCGAGCCACATTGACCCCCACCGTGTCCCTGAGCACCACAGTTCCCTGTCCCTGTTTGGCCTGCTCCCCGAGCTTCCGGCGTTCTGCTGGAGCGAAGGTGGAGAAGGTGCGCCGCATGAGGGGAAGGATGCGCTGGAAGCCCTCTTCGGAGAGGTCAGACACCCACTGGTCGAGCAGGTTCCAGAGGTTCTGGTCGTGGATCAGGACCAGTCCGCTGCCTTTCAGGAAGCCTTCGGCCCAGTGGGCGGCCTGTTCAGGCTCGGGGTTGCTGAGGCCCAGATGGAAGGCTTTTCCGACCTCTGAAGGGTCCAGAATGCGTGCATCGCTGAGCAGGCGCACCACCCGTCCAATCACCAGTCCGTGTACACCACTCTGGACGGAGATTTTTTTGAGGGTGCTGTTCCACTGGGCCAGATGCTCCTCGTTTTGCAGGTTCCTTAAAGCCGCGTGGGTGCTCTGTACGAGTTCCATCATGTGTCCTGCAGCCTGATCGTCCAGAGAGGCCACCGCGTTGGAAAGCCCAACACACACGCGGGCAATCAGGCCATCGAGCACATGAAGCAGCAAGGTGGTGTCGGTCTGGCGCACGTTGCCGTACCTTGCCACCTGCCCGAGGCTGGGAATCGCCTGCATCAGGTGGGTCACATCGGTGCTGCTGGCGGCCAGTTCGCTGAGTTTCTCGATGCTGCGGTGGGTGGCTTGTGGCAGGCTGGCCAGCAGGGTGTGCTGCAAGGTTTCGGTGACTTCTGGGAGCGCTGCTGCTCTGGAAAGGCCTTCCAGCACCTTGTTTTCGGCAGCAGAGATCACGGTCTGGCCGTAACGTCCAGCTTCGATCAGGTGGATTTCGTACTCGGGTTGCCACTGCAAGGTCCAGCCTTCTTTGAAGGTGCCTTTGGTGGACACTGGGCGCACCTCTCCCCAGTTCACCCCGAGCAGTTTCAGGCGGTGCAGCAACTGGGAGCGCTCCAGGTCGTTCTCTTTACGGAGGTCCAGATCGATATCCTTAGACCCCGCAGAGGGCTGCAACCTCAGGCGTTTCTGCAAAGCCTGCAAATCCCGTGCCAGAGGGGCACTCGGGACCTCCTGAGGCACCGTTCCGAGTTCCTCTCCGAGGATGAGTTCCTGATGGATCACCTGCACCATGGTGTCATCGCCAAAACACAGCACGGCACGAACCGCGTCCATCAGTTCAGGCAAACCGGGAATTTTGCGTTTGGTCAGGGCAGTGAGGGTTTCGGCCAGACGGACCGCCTCGATGACTGACGCACTGGAGGCGTCCAGATCTCGGGAACGCAAAAGCTGCGCCACCTGCACCATCCAAGAAATGGTGGGGTTCTCGGGATTGCGCCAGAGGTGGGCGTACCATCCCGGCGACTCCACCCCGGCCCCATACCCACTGCTGAATGCGAGGCGTCCGTGCGTCCAGGGGACCCAAGTCATGGCCACCTTGGTTTTGGGGAGGTCTTTCAGGAGGGCTTTGTCTGCTTTGGCATTGCCTAGATCCAGAAGGGCTGGAGCATGCCACGCACCGCACACCACCGCGATTCTCTGGAAACCGTCCTTCTGGGCTTTGCGGATGGCCTCCCGCATGAAGGCTTCGCGTTGCTGCTCAAAGGGTTGAGGGACAGGCGCGCCCTCACCGGTGAACAGCACCTCACGCAAGGCCCCCATCGCCCCGAGCACGGCATCAAAAATGCCTTCCTCGTTGCCGCGCAACTCCACGTGGTGCTCCCACCAGCGTTCACTGTCCGAGTAACCCGCCACCTCTGCCAGATGGGAAATCGGGTCCTGCTGAAAGGGGCTGGAAGCTTCCTCAGAGGCCACCTCACGCGGGGCAAGCCAGTGCACCTGAGGCATGTCCATGAAACGCACCCGAGCCCCACTTGCAGCCCCGTGCTTCATGGCAATCCACTCTGGACTGAAATCCGCAAAAGGGAAAAAGGCACACCTGCTGGGGTCCTCTGGGACGTAAGACAGCATCGCCACTGGAGGTTTCAGGTCTTCAGAATCCAGAAAATTCAGCAAGGGCTCGGCCTCTGGGGGGCCTTCAATCAGGATCACATCGGGGTCCAGACGCTCCAGAGCTGTTTTCAAGCTGCGGGCGGAACCTGGGCCGTGGTGCCGGATGCCAAAAAGATGCACACTCATGCGTACTCCTCGTCAGGATGCCACTCCAAAGGGTTGGTGGCAATGTATTCACGGGTGAGGGTCAATTCCTGATCGTTCCGAATCACCCGTTCAAAATAGTTGCGTTGCCAGACAGGAAAGGCAGGGGTGTTACGTTTGAGGTTGATTTCTCGGGTGACCGCAGATTTGAAGGCCCCGATCACTGATCCCAAAGATCCTGCAACGGCTTTACGAACGCCTGATTTCTCGTCAATGTCTGTTGGTGACATGGAGGGCTTAGGCGAGAGGGTGGATGAGATTGACGGCAAGGGGGTGGGCAAGGACGAGGGGGTGGGCAAGGGCGAGGCACGCCTCGCCCCTACAGGATCCGAATCGAGGTGCAAAACCAAAATGGCATGAAAATGGTCTGGCATCACAACATACGCATCCAATTCAACCCAAGACCTCAAACGAGCTGTGGTCTGCCATTCTTGGTCCACAATCTGTCCCAAATCATTGAGGATCATCTGGCCTTCCTGAATCTCGCCAAACAAGGGTTCCCTCTGGTGGGTACAAATGGTCACAAAATAGACTCCGCCAGAGGCGTAATTGTAATTTCTCAATCGAATAGAATTCCTTTTCTTTTGCATGTTCAGCCACTTTCCGGTGTGAGAGATTTGTTGCTGGACTGGGCTTTTGTAGGGGCGAGGCGTGCCTCGCCCTCTTACAACAACATGTCTCGCCCCTTAAGCAACCCACCTTGGCAAGACCATGTTTCGCCTCTTATGCAACATCATGTCTTGCCTTCACACCATCCCCCCAGCATCCCTCACCAGAGCACCTCAACACATCCCCAGAAACCCTGACCTCACTCCCCAGAGTCTGACTGGTACAGCCCCATGTCCCGCGCCTCAATGGAATACAGGGTGGAATCTGCAGGGGTCTCTCCGTAGAACACCAGATCCACACCGGAGGCAAATTTCAGGGTGAGGTTCTCGGGGTCGTAGGTGTATTGCAGTCCGGCTTCTTCTGCTGCACGCATGGTGTCCAGAATGTGCACGCCAGATTTGAGCACCCACGGGTCCAGAGCGTTGGTGCTGCCCAGGGTTGGCACCTCAAAATCCTGCGTGTGGATCATGTACAGTTTTTTGCTTTTGGGGGTGAAGGCAAATTCAAACAGCCCGTACTCAATGGTGTGGGCGAAAGTGTCGGTGTATTCGTAAGTGGGTTCACCCAGAGCGGCTTTGAGTTCCTCGGGGGTTGCCCCCAGAGGGACACCCGCGAAAGCTCGGGTTTGCAGGAAGGTCAGGAGCTGGATCATTCAGAGGTCCTTTCTTAAGGAAGGCTGATTTCGTTCAATCAGCAAGGCATCATACAGGTCGATCACCTTTTTCAAATGCCCTGTGCTATCCATGAGCATGCGTTTGGTGTTGCTGTAATCCTGCTGGGGCTCAGGGATGAAAAATTCCAGATAGACACGGATGGTTCGCCCCAACTGCACATGCTCACCCATCACAGGAGGCAAGGCACTGAGACGCAATTGAATGGGGGTTTTCCCACGGGATGAATCACGGGTGAACCACGCCAGAAAATCCAGAGTTCGCCATCCATCTGCATCTGGAAGAAGTCGCAATGTGGTCTGCAAAAGCACTTCTGGTTGTGTCAATTGGGTCTGTCTTCTGAGAATCCCCAAAGGGAGTTCAGCCATGTGGGGCAAATGGAATTGCTCCGCATCCAGTTCTCCCGTCATGGGTGCCTCTGTTGACACTTCATGCACAGCTTTCAGGGTCAACAAGAGGTCATGCCATGCCTGCAACTCTGGGGGAATCGACATCAACTGACTTCCTTGCAGGCCCGATAAACATCCTTCCACCCCGAGCGCTCTTTCACCACGGTCTCCAGATACTCGTGCCAGACCACTTTGTCCTGCACAGGGTCTTTGACGATGGCCCCGACCAGACCTGCGGCCACGTCGTGGGGGCGCAAAATGGCGTCTCCAAAGTGCGCTGCAAGGCTGAGGCCCTGCCCCACCACCGAGATGGCTTCTGCCGTCGAGAGGGTTCCCGAGGGGCTTTTCAGTTTGGTTTTGCCGTCTTCGGTGATGCCGTTGCGCAGTTCGCGGAAGATGGTCACGATGCGGCGGATTTCTTCAAGGGCCGGGGGTTCGCTGGGGATTTCCAGTGCACGCCCGAGGTCCGTGACCCGCTTTTGCACAATCTGGATTTCTTCTTCTGCGCTGTCTGGAACAGGCAAAATCACGGTGTTGAAACGGCGTTTCAGTGCACTGGAGAGTTCATTGACCCCTTTGTCCCGGTTGTTGGCGGTGGCGATCACGTTGAAGCCTTTGACCGCCTGCACTTCGGTGTTCAGCTCTGGGACAGGCAGGGTTTTTTCGGAGAGCACAGTGATCAGGGTGTCCTGCACGTCGCTGGGGATGCGGGTCAGTTCTTCAATGCGGCAGAGTTTGCCGTCCTGCATGGCCCGCATCAGGGGACTGTCCACCAGAGCAGCGCGGCTCGGGCCTTCGGAGAGCAGTTTGGCGTAATTCCAGCCGTAACGGATGGCTTCCTCGCTGGTGCCTGCGGTGCCCTGAATCAGCAAGGCCGAATCGCCCGAGATGGCGGCTGCAAGGTGCTCGGACACCCAGCTTTTGGCGGTTCCGGGCACCCCGTACAGCAAAAGTGCCCGGTCGGTGGCAAGGGTGGACACCGCAATTTCCATCAGACGGCGGTTTCCCACGTATTTCGCCGAAATTTCGGTACCATCAGGCAGTTGACCACCCATCAGGTAGGTGATCACCGCAGAGGGGCTGAGTTTCCAGCTCGGGGGTTTCGGGCGGTCATCGAAGTGTTGCAGGGCAGCAAGTTCGTGGGCAAATTGTTTTTCGGCGTGTTGGCGCAAGACGTCACTCATGTTCAGATCTCCTTGTGCATGCGAATCCGCAGGTCAATCAGGTGTTCCACCTGTGGGTAATTGGGCAGGGTCATGATGGTTTCTTGAAGGGTTTCAGGGTGCAGGTACAGGGCCATGTGGTGCAGGTAACGCTCCAGTTCGTACTGCTTGCTGTAATTGTTGGGGTTGATGGTCTTCAGTTGTTTGGAATAAACGTGCAGGACTTTGAGGGAGAGTTCCGGGGTCCATTCTGCAAAGTTCTTGAGCACATGGGCATCCGGCAGGCGGTTTTTCTCCAACCAGTTCTCAAGGCTTTTCTGGTGCTGTTCTGTGGGGTAAAAGTCCAGCATCAGTGCGCCGTGGTAATTCTGGGAGACATCCAGCCACTCTGGAACCCGGTGCAATTTGGCCGCCTCTGTGAGGGCCGGGAGAATGTGCTTTCCCCAGTCCTTGTTCTGTGCAGCCAGTTCCCAGAACGCCTGCGCCGAAATCCCAAATTCACGGGTCCAGAAATCAGGGTGGATGTGCATGATCACCTGCACCATCCATGATCCCTTATCCCCGAGCCCATAAGTCTGGCTTTTCTCCTGAATCTGGTCCTGTTTCCAATCTTCAGGAAGGGTGTCTGGGAGCTGCACCTCCAGAGCGAACTCCGGGTGTCCTTGCATTTTCTTGAGGATGGACAGCTTGACCGGCTTGCGAACAAGGAGCTGTTTTCCCCTCTCCTGCATGCGTTTCTGGTAGGCAGACTCGGGAAGCTGGGCCAGCAATTCAGCAGCTTTTTCCCGCACCCCTTTGGCACGGTCCAAAAGGGCCTGTTCCAGAAAAACCTCATCTGCACCAGAGAGGCCGACATGCAAAGCTTGCAGGAAACTTTCGCGGTCTGCGGCTTTTTCCTGTTTCCAGCTTGAAGAAAGCAAGTCCAGAGCCTGTGCAGGGTCGGTCAGGCGCAGCTTTTCCAGAAATTGCCTGCGTTCTTGCGGCAGCCCCTCTTCCCACTGGAAGGTGTCTTCCTGAAGCTGCACAGCCCATTTCCAGCGGGGGTTTTGCCTTGCCAGCCAGTTTCCACGCTGTCCCATCACGGAAAGCACAGCAGACCTGAGATCACTGTCTGCGGTGGCAGATTCCAGCAAGGAGGGAATCAGGGCGTGGGGCACACGCCAACCTCTTTTTTGCAGCAAGGCCAGAGCCTCTGGCAGGATCAGGACCGAGGTGGCCTGCACGGTTTGCAGGATCGAACTGGCCGTAGGGCTGCACTCGGGCAGGACCTCTGGAAGTGCAGGGGTTCCCTGAGCTGGAGGGGCTTTTTGAGGTTCAGTGGCGACCCTGAGGTAGGTCCCCAGAGCGGAAATGCCAAACAGGGCTTGCATCTCTGCAGAACCTTGCGCAGAAGGCAAACCCTCTGGCAGTGCAATGGGGTCTGGTTGTCTGGCGGTTCCCAGCAACACCTGTTTTTTGAGGTCTTCCCAGATGAGCAGGGGACTCATGCCATGCCTCCTTTCAAAGGAATGACGGTGCCTTCAGAGAGGGCACTGAGAGGCATGAAAGTCTCTCCGGTGTAAACCCCAAACAGGGTGATCGGATGCCCCCCAGAGACTGCAAGCAGCACCCAGAAATCGTGGTCGTAGGTGGTGTTGGAGAGCAGGTTTCCTTCCTGATCCCTGAACACTGGACCGGATGCTTCTTTGCTGATGGTGATGCCAGAGATCAGGGCCGGAAACGCCATGGTCCACGGATTCAGGCCCACAGCAGCAGCGTAACCGTCCAGCATTGCGTTGATGCTCGGGTAAGCCAGAGGCTCCTGATCGGTGAGCATCACACTGGACTGTTTGACCAGTGCCCGCAAAGGGAAACTGCCGGGAAAGTGCACCACCTCGGCGTAAAGCACCGTTCCCACCACATAAACCGTGTTGAAACTGGGCTGACCGTGGGCGTAATCCAGCACCAGAGCGTACTTGTGGCTGCTCAGGCCATACAGGTAGGTCTGGCGTGACCACAGGCGTTCGTCGGATTCGAGTTTCTGGGCAATCACCAGCCAGTCGTCCTTCAGGCCCTCTTGCTCCAAGAGGGCTTTCTGGTCTTGCGGAAACCCAATCGCGGTCCTCACATCCTGTTGCAAGGTCTCTGGGAGGGTGTCCAGACGCTCGAAACCTTGCGTCAGCAAAAACAGGTTCCCGAGTTGCCGCATCAGGGAGGTGGGGTAACCATTTCCATTCACACTGAAGTCCAGATTGCGAACCATCCGTGCCAGACCGGGGGCTTGCGCATCAATCAGGCGACGCTCCATGTTTTCGCGGTCCTTGAAGGTCTGGGTGCTGATCTGGGCGAGACCAGAGTGCATCAGGTCTGAGAGCCAGACTTTAAGCTCCCCAATGCCCCCCTCGACCTTGTTTTCTCTGGCCTGCTGGCGTTTGGTTTGCTGGGCAGCGTCAACGGGTTTGTCTTCTTTTTCTTTTTTGGCGGCTTTTTTGGCATGCCGGGAATCCAGCCATTCCTGCACCCACTCTGGAGGGGTGCTGTCTTTGATGTTGGCAGGAGAAGTGGCATACATCAGCATCAGGCCGATGGCATGCTTACAAGGGAATTTGCGGCTGGGACAGGAACATTTGCTGCTCAAATCGCTGAAATCGATGCGGGTCTGATAAGGTTTGCTGCCACTGCCCTGACACGCTCCCCAGAGGGCCTGTTCGTTGGCCCCGAGGGTCACCCATTTTTTGGGACCACTGAGGCCACGGCCCGCTTTCTGGGACGCGTCATCGGGAGCAAGGCTGAGCACCTGAGCTTCTGTTAATTGCACAATGACCTCTCTTGTTATGTTATATACAAAACAGAGCCGGTTGGCAAGATGATTTGCTCACCTGACTTGTGCTGTTCCCATTTATCATAAAACAGACATGAAAAGAATCCTTGCCCTCGCCCTCACCAGCCTTGGGGTTGCACAGGCCCAACTGATGAGCCCACCAGACTTCATCCTCAATTCGGAATTTTTTCAGGGCTATCAGAAAGCCGCCGATGGCAGTTACAAAAAAGGCTTCAACACCCTCAAACTGACCAGCAAAGCCGGACTGGTTCTGAAAGCCGAGTTCACCAGCAACACCGCCACACTGGAAACCGCTTCCCAGATGGTGGCTTACCTGACCGGCTACGGCGAGGATTTCGCAGATCCCGTCCTCAATTTTTTCAAACAAAACCAGAAACAACTGTCCAAAGGTCTTTCTGTGCTCGATCAGGACAGCATGTACAACATCACCCTCCTGCAACAGGACAAATTGATCGGCCTGACCGTGGAACGCCACCAGTTCCCCGAGTCGGTGTTCCCCAGAGATGTGCCCACCTACGGCGATCCCAAAGCCAAAGTGGCCATCCGCATCCTCAGCGATTACCAGTGCCCTTACTGCCAGAAGTTGGCCACCACCGTGCTGGCCAACTGGAAAAAGCAGGCCAGCACCCTCGGGATTCGCATTGAGCACCACCACTTCCCCCTGAGTTACCACCAGAATGCCTTCATTGCAGCCGAAGCCTCAGAATGTGCAGAAGCGCAAGGCAAATTCTGGGAGTTCACCGATGCCGTGTTCAAAGACTGGACCTGGACCCAGAAATCCCAGAAAGACGCCCTGAAAGACTTTTCCAGAGCTGCAGGTGCCCTCAAGATGGACACCAAAAAGTTTGAAACCTGTGTCACCAGCAACCAGTTCAAAGCCAAAGTGGAACGTGGCTTGCAAACCGGTCAGGAGGCAGGCCTTCGTGGGACCCCTTCGGTTTATGTGAATGGCTACAAGGTCAGCAATTACAACGACTGGAAAGAAATGCAAACCCTGATTCAAATTTCCAGATAAACCTTATCAATTCGTGCATCAGGTCTTGTGAAACCACAGGACCTGATGTTTCACAGCTTCACCTTTGAACTGCCCTCCGCTACAATATCAACCATGGTGCCTTTTTGATGGGCCTGTGATTCTCTATTGGAGGACAGCATTTCATGACACGTTCTGTTTTTTTCAAATCGGCCTTTCTGATGCTCACTCTGGGCAGCACCCTGGCAGAAGCCCAACTGCTCAAACCCCGGATGGACCTGCTGGGTGGAGATGCCTACTTCAGGCGTTTTGTCTATGCCAGTGCAGGAGAATACCAGATTGATGGGCACCGTCTGACCATCACCGAAAAGCTGGGGGTGGCCACCCGTTTCATGCTCACCATGCCCAACAGCAACATCGACCAGATGATTCAAGCCCTCAATCACATGGGCGGATATGGCAATGATCCTCAATATGCCAATCAGATGAAGACCTTCCTGCAAAAAAACCAGTCCAAAATCAACAGCACCAGTGGCTTTGTTTTTCATGATTCGTTCAATGCTTACACCATCACCGCCAAAAACAACGGTTATGTGGTCACGCTCGAACGCCATCAATTTCAGAATTACAGTTTTCCCAACACCAGTTTCACCACGGCTGCACCCAACGCCAGACTGAACATCCACATCTTCAATGATTTTCAATGTGCACAATGCCGCAGCATGTGGAACAACCAGTTGCCCAATTGGATCAAAGAGGCCAGCAAACTTGGGGTGGGCATCAAAATGTACCATGCCCCTCAGGAACACAACGAGCATGCCTTCAAAATGGCCGTGGTCTCTGAATGTGCAGGCCGTCAAGGCAAATTCTGGGACTTTGCCCATCTGGCCTTCAGCGACTGGTCATGGGTGCGTCAAACCCCCGAGCAAGTTGAAAACTGGATCTCTGGGGCCGCCAACACCCTGAAGCTGAATGCCGCCACCTTTGCCGCCTGTCGCAAAGACGCAGCCACCGAAACCCTGGTCAAAAACCAGATGTTCAGCAGCGAATCCCTCTTTCCGGGCAACATGCCCGCCATTTACGTGGGTGGATTTCAAGTGCAAAATCCCACCGACTGGAATGAAATTTCACTCCTGATTCAACTCGCGAAATGAGGAACCCGATGCAACACGTCAAGCATCAAATGTCAGCTCTGGGTCTGATGCTGCTCAGCATGGCTTCTGCCCAGTTTTTACAAACAGAACAGAACTTTGCAAAACACTTGCGGCTGACCCCTGTGGCTGGGCAAAAAGGGGTCTATCAAAACGACGCCTACAAGGTCTATCCCAAAACAAAAAAAGGGCAGGTGACCGGAGCCACTTTGGTGTTCAAACATGCTGTGCAATTGAGCAAGCTGGACCTGCCTTTCAGGATCATGTTTCCAGACCTTTATTTTGAAGACGGATTCAGCGAAAAGATCAAACCCCACCTGCCAGAGGTGCGATCACCAGAGGGTTTTACCTTCACCGATGACTCCGGAAGTTACCAGATCCATTTTCAGGGCAAAGACAGCAAAAGCTACGTCCTGAAAATCAACCTGATCCAGCGCAGCTTGCAAGATTTCCCTGAGAATGCCGTGGTGTATGGCGACCCTGATGCCAAAGTCAGTGTGCAGGTTTTCAGCGATTTCCAGTGCCCGGCCTGCAAAGTCCTGTCACAAGAGGTCCTTGCAGATTGGAAGGCCAAATTGCCTGCACAGGGGGTCAACATCAAGTATTACCATTATCCCCTGCCCTATCACAAAAATGCTGTCCCAACCGCTCTGGCCTCTGAATGTGCAAGGGATCAGGGCAAATTCTGGGAGTACGCCGACTACCTGTTTGAAACCACAGGCTGGATCCGCAAATCGGGAACCGAACTTCAGGATGCACTGGTCAGTCTGGCCAGCCGTCTGGATCTGGACACCGAAAAATTCGAAGCCTGTTACACCTCTGGGCAGCATCAGGCCTTGATTGATGGGCACATGGCAGCTGGAAAAAACGTGCAGGTGTGGGGCACCCCTTCGGTTTATGTGAATGGGGTTCCTTTTCCCGAGTGGGACAACAGTTGGAAGTTGCAAACCCTGATCAAACTGGCGAAATAAAATACCCACCTGAATCAGGTTCAAATTGAACTCTGGCTGTGTAAGGCAATGGAGTAGATTGGAGCAGATTGAAACCAAACCTTTCATGATCAGAATGCTGTATTTCTGCAATAGCAAGGAACCAAAACATGATGCAACAAGAACACGGCGCAACAAACCTGATGATCAAGTCCGAGGCTGGTACAGGTGTTAAGGTCATGATTGGACTGGCTTACTTGCCCACCCTTTTTCTGGCAACACTGGCTGGATTTCTGGGATCTGAAACTTTAAGGGCACAAGAAGGGGCATCCACAGACCGCACCGACCTTCCCCTCTGGTATCTGGCCCAACAAGCACCCGAGGTGTTTCATTTGCTGATTGCAGCTGGAGCCCTTTTCTTGCTGGCGGTGGCTTTGCACCTCTGGACCCTGAAAAAGTCTGCCTGATCCCTTTTGCCTGAACCTTTTGAACCCGAGCAACCCTCGGGTTCTTTTTTGCTTGCCAGACACAAAAACTCAATAAACTTGACAATAGTACACTCAACTTATATTATTGAATCAATGAAGTTGAGTGTTCCCTCAGCCTGAAATCCGTGAACCATCTGACTGCAAACCGGCAGCAGATTTCTTACCCTCAAAACAGGAGGCACCATGAACCCCGAGCGTTTCACCGAAAGCGCATTGCAGGCGTTTCAGGAGGCCCAGCAGCTGGCGACCCAGAACCAGAACCAGCAGATTGCTCCCCTCCACCTGCTGATTGCCCTTCTTTCTGACACCAACACCCACAAAGTCGTCCAACTGGCCGGAGGCAACGCCACGGCAGCCCTGAACATCCTGCGCGGAGAACTCACCCGCCTGCCAAGGGTGAGCAGTGGTGCTGGTATGTATCTGGATTCAAGCGTGCCCAACATCTTCAACAAAGCCGAAGACCTTGCAAAGGAGTTGCAGGACAGTTTCATCGCCGCAGACACTTTTCTGGTGGCTGCCAGTGGCGAGTACCGTGGCAAGGCCCTGCCCTCCTTCAAAGACCTGAAAGCAGCACTGCTGCAAGCCCGAGGAGGCAAAACCGTGACCACCAAAACCGCCGAGCAGAACTTTGACGCTCTGGAAAAATACGGTCTGGACCTGACCGAAAGGGCCAGAGCAGGCAAACTGGACCCTGTGATTGGCCGCGACGAGGAGATCCGTCGCAGCATGCAAATTTTGCTGCGCCGCACCAAAAACAACCCGGTATTGATCGGTGAACCCGGCGTAGGGAAAACCGCCATTGCAGAGGGACTGGCCCAGCGCATCGTCAAGGGAGATGTCCCAGAGGGTCTGAAAAACAAACGCATCGTGACCCTGCAAATGGGCAGCTTGCTGGCCGGGGCCAAGTACCGCGGTGAATTCGAGGAGCGCCTCAAAGGGGTGATTCAGGAGGTCATCGACAGTGCAGGCGAAGTGATCCTGTTCATCGATGAGATCCACACCATTGTCGGGGCAGGCAAAGCCGAGGGGGCCGTGGATGCAGGCAACATGCTGAAACCCGCTCTGGCCCGAGGCGAACTGCACCTGATCGGGGCCACCACCCTCAAAGAGTACCGAGAAATCGAGAAAGACGCCGCTCTGGAACGCCGTTTCCAGCCGGTCTATGTGGAAGAGCCTTCTGTAGAGGACACCATCTCGATTCTGCGCGGGATCAAAGAGCGCTACCAGCTGCACCACAACGTGGAAATCACCGACCCGGCTCTGGTGGCTGCGGCCACCCTGTCGCACCGCTACATTGCTGACCGTCAGCTTCCAGACAAGGCCATCGACCTGATCGATGAGTCGGCAGCCCGCCTGCGCATGGCCCTGGAATCCAGCCCAGAGCAGATTGATGCTCTGGAACGCCGCAAACTGCAACTGGAAATCGAACGGGAAGCCCTCAAGAAAGAAAAAGACGAGGAGTCCCAGAACCGCCTGATCGATCTGGAACACCTCTTAAAGGACATCACCGAAGACCTGTCACACCTGAAAACCCGCTGGGAGTCTGAGCGTCAGGAACTGGTGGTCATCAAGCAGAAACGCGAAGAGCTGGACCGCATCCGCACCGACATCGAGCACGCTGAGCGCAATTACGACCTGAACCGGGCTGCCGAGCTGAAATACGGCAAACTCCCCCAGCTTGAAAAAGAAGTGCAGGACATGGAGAAAAAGCTCAAGAATGCCGAGTTTGCCCACCAGCAAGTCACCGATGAGGACATTGCTTCCATTGTCTCCCGCTGGACTGGCATTCCTCTGGAAAGGCTGCTGCAAGGCGAACGCGAAAAACTTTTGTACCTCGAAGATGAACTGCACAAACGGGTGATCGGGCAGCACGAGGCCATCCAGAGCGTTGCAGATGCCGTGCGCCGTGCCAGAGCAGGTCTGAACGATCCGAAGCGTCCTCTGGGCAGCTTTGTGTTCCTTGGCCCCACCGGGGTCGGGAAAACCGAGCTTGCCAAGGCCCTTGCTGCCTTCCTGTTTGACACCGAAGACGCCATGGTGCGCCTCGACATGTCCGAGTACATGGAGAAACACAGTGTGTCCCGCCTGATTGGTGCCCCTCCCGGATACGTGGGTTACGAAGAAGGGGGTCAACTGACCGAAGCGGTGCGCCGCAGACCTTACAGCGTGATCCTGCTGGACGAGGTTGAAAAGGCCCACCACGACGTGTTCAACACCCTGCTTCAGGTGCTGGATGATGGTCGCCTGACCGATGGTCAAGGCCGCACCGTGGATTTCCGCAACACCGTGATCATCATGACCTCCAATGTGGGTTCCCACCTGATTCTGGACGCTGCCCAGCACGGAGGCATCACCGAAGCCACCAAGCATCAGGTGGTCTCCGAACTGCAACGCCAGTTCCGACCCGAGTTCCTGAACCGCATCGATGACATCATCGTGTTTGATGCTCTGGGCAACGAGGACCTGCGCAAAATCGTGGACATCCAGCTTTCTGGCCTCAGAAACCGCCTGTCGGACCGCCGGATCACCCTGAACCTGACCGACAGTGCCAAAGACCATCTGGCACGCGTTGGATATGACCCTCAGTTTGGTGCACGGCCCCTGAAACGGGCCATTTCCAGAGAAATTGAAACCCCTCTGGCGAAAGAGATTTTGTCTGGCAAGGTGCAGGACAACTCGCAGGTGGTGATCGACTTCCAGAATGGTCGGTTGGTCTTCAACCCTCAACTGGTGAATTGAACCCGGTTCAACAAAATAAAGTTTTCAGGACCAGAGCGCAAAGACTCTGGTTTTTTTGCAGGTTTTTTGATTTTGTGTCCAGTCCCTCAGTACCCGACAAGTTTGGGGAACAAAAGCTGAAGGCCTTCCAGTAAAGCCCACAATGGCTTCCTGAATAACTCCAGCAGCAGAGAAATCCCCACCCGAAAGACACTCCGGGCCAAACGACCATGTTTCTTTTTTGGAATCTGAACCCTTTCGCCCAGTTTCACCGCCCACACGAACACCACTGCCAGTAGGCACACCAAACGTTCCAGGTGCCGAGCATCCGTCATGTGGGTGTTCTCCAGCCGAAAACCCAGAGACTTGAGGTTCTTGAAAAGACATTCAATCCGGAACCTTTTCAAATAACGTTCAAGCAAAAGGCCATCTGGAACGTTGGAAATCACAATCACCTT
>NZ_JQKG01000056.1:7015-24766 GCF_000745915.1 Deinococcus misasensis DSM 22328 | reverse complement strand
GTCCAGGTGGGATCAGCAAAACCATGTTCGGTCGCCACTTCTTGCACCCAGGTTTGCAACTGGGCTTGCTGCTGAGCCGAAAGGATTCTAGGTCTACCTGGTGGTTTGCGCGCTTTCAGACCTGACAGTCCATACTGTCTGAGGCGACGTTTCCACAGAAAAAGTGTGGAAGGGCTGATGCCATAAAAGTCACATAGTTGCTGGTGGTTGTATTTTCCTGTCAGATAGGTCTGAGCGAAGTGGAGCCGACGCTCTTCGAGCTGCATGCGGCTCAGATGTCCGGGTCGCCATGCCATACCACCACGTTACTCTACCGACTTTTCAGAGTGCCAATAGGGAAAAAAGCCTAGAGGGTCACCCAGAGGTCTCCTCCCACATCCATGCGCCCACTTTTCAAGGCAGCCCGGATGGCTGGTGTGTTTCTGGCGTCGATGGTGCCATAAAACACATCCATGGGCTTTGCAGGCAGAAATTCCATCAGGTGCCTCTGGGCAGCTTCCCCCAGACCCCGTC
The DNA here is from genome assembly GCF_000745915.1 of Deinococcus misasensis DSM 22328. Classification (NCBI taxonomy): domain Bacteria; kingdom Thermotogati; phylum Deinococcota; class Deinococci; order Deinococcales; family Deinococcaceae; genus Deinococcus; species Deinococcus misasensis. The sequence goes on along the minus strand of NZ_JQKG01000056.1, from coordinate 24,253 downwards.
CCTGAAAAGCCGGCTTGATCAGCATTTCCACCACCACAAAACCCGAGAGTCCCTGTTCTTCCGCACGGCAAGCGGCCATGACCCCAATCCATTCCTCCTGATAAAACACCTCATAAAGGGTCTCCTGCGCCATCAGGGATTCGAGGGTTTCTCTGGATTCGGGTGTGGCAAACTCTGGATGATCAGGCCAGATGGCAGCCATCTCTTGATAGGTCTGCAAGTAGGCCTCTTCAAAACCGATGGCCTGTGGAACTTGCAACTCCACCTCTGAAAAACGGGCAGGCAAAGGCAGCTTTTTCAGGTCTTCCATGGGACGGGCCAAGTACCTTTTTTCCCAGAACATGTCTGCTGGCAAAGGTCCAAGCTCCACATGGGAGGGCACATAAAAACGGGCATGTTTGGGTGCGAATTTCTGGTGCCTGTGAGCGGCTTGCAGGGCCACCTCACGGTAAGCCTCCAGAGTGGAAGGCAGTTGAGGGGGCAGAACCACATCCACAAAAGGCCGCGACAGGTCCAACCCACGAAAACGAATGCCTGTCATCAGGGCATCTTGCAACCGGTTGAAATAATCTTCAGGGTCCGTACCCGGAATCTGGCAATGCTCAAAGAAACCTCTGGCAAAATCCTGATCGGTGATGCGATCCATTTCTTCCTGCAAGACAATCTCGATGTTCTGAGAAAGTTGCTCGGGGGTGTACCAGCTTTGCAACACAGGATGCAGTTGCTCCAGTTTTCTTTTTTTCAGTTCTTTCATTTGCAGATGTTTCAAGGTCACTTCTTTATTTTGATTAAGATTCTTGATACAAATCAATGCGCCAGAGCACATATCAAAAGCCGTTCAGAACGTCTAGACTACGCCATGTGATTTAGGGAGGGTAGCTCATTTACATCACAGCAAACTTTTAAAGCCTGTGAAATAATCGTCCCATCAGCAGCCAGAGGTTGCTGATGCTTGAAGCCTGCTTCAAGTTCACTGTTGCCCTGCAACACACTCCTGAGGTCGCTGCACGAATTCTGTGCCTCTGGTCAGGATTCCACAGGTTCGGACGCAGCACATGCACAACCCACTGACACGTATGGTTTGACATTTTTTGTTTCGATGTGAGAAATCGGCCCTTTGGGGGCCGATTTCCATTGTTTTCACTGTTTGACTTTACTTGCGGGTGGCTTCAATCAGGGCAGGCAGCACCTGATGCAGGTCTCCAACAATGCCGTAGTCGGCGTTTTTGAAGATGGGGGCCTCGGGGTCCTTGTTGATGGCCACGATGTACTTGCTCTTGCCCATCCCAGAGAGGTGCTGCACTGCACCGCTCACACCCACCGCGATGTAGGCTTTGGGGGCCACGGTTTTTCCGGTCTGGCCCACCTGCTCACCGTAAGGTCTCCATCCAGCGTCCACCACGGCACGGGTTGCGCCCACTCCAGCACCGATGTTGTCGGCAAGGCCTTCAATCAGTTTGCTGAAATTCTCTGGGCTGCCCACACCCCGGCCTCCAGTGATGACCACATCGGCTTCGGTGAGGGGAACGCGGGTGGTCTTCTCGATGACTTTGCCGGTGGAACGGGTGCGGCTCTGGGGCAATTCCAGTTCCACATCGTACTGCTCTCCTGCACCAGAAGCAGGTTGAGCAGGATTGTAAGCACCGGGTTTCACACTGACCACCGTCACAGCAGCATCGGATTCATAGACTTCGGTCACCCGGGCGAGGTAGGCGTACTTGGTGCCTTGCAGGGCGTTGCCTTGCGCCTCCACCTTGATCACATCTTCCAGCAGAGGGGCGTCCAGTTTCACAGCCACACGCGCACTGTATTCCCGACCAGAGCGGCTGGCACTGACCAGAATGGTGTGGGCTTCCCCTTCCTGTGCAATCTGTGTGACCGCAGCAGCCCACACTTCAGGGTTGTACGCAGCAAGCTCTGGGAGGTCAGCGACCAGCACCTGTTCTGCGTATTTGGACATTTCGTTGGCCACACTGGTCAGGCCCTGACCCAGCAGAAGGGCAGTGATGGGACCGTCACGCCCGAGGTCACGGGCAGCCTGCACCAGTTCCAGAGCACTCTTGGAGGGTTTGCCATTGTTGTGTTCGGCAACCAGCAGAATCATGCAATCACCTTCGCTTCGTTGCGCAGCAGTTCAACGAGTTGAGCAGCAGCAGCTTGAGGGTCTTTTCCGTCGATCAGTTTGCCCATGCGCTCTTTGACCTGAATGTTGCTGGAGACATGCTTGAGCTTGGCAGTGACACCGTATTTGTCGAGGCTGTCTTTGCGCAGCTCTTTTTTCTTGGCTTTCATGATGTTGGGCAGGGTGGGGTAACGGGGATCGTTGAGGCCCTGCTGGGTGGTGATCACCGCAGGCAGTTCCACTTCGAAGGTTTCTGCTCCCTCGTCAATGTCGTGCTTGCCTTTCAGGGTTTCACCAGAGAGCTCAAGGGCGTTGGTCCAGGTGACCTGAGGCCATCCCAGACGCTCTGCAGTGGCTGCACCCAGCGCCTGAGAATCCCAGTCGGACTGCTGGCCTCCACTGAACACCAGACTGGCGTTTTCTTCTTTGGCCACCTGGGTCACGATTTTGCTCAGGGCAATCGGATCAAGGTAGGTGTCGGTTTCCACGTGGATGGCCCGGTCTGCCCCCATGGCCAGAGCGGTGCGAATGGCGTCTTCGTTGCGGGCAGGACCCACGGCCAGCACGATGATCTGTTCCACGCTGGCTCCGGCCTCACGCAGGCGCAGGGCCTGTTCGACGCCGTATTCGTCCATGCCGTCCATGATGACGGTCACACCATCGAGTTCGACTTTTGAGTTGTTGATGCGAAGTTTGGCTTCGCCGTCCGGGACTTGGCGGATCACGCACAGGATGTTCATGGTTGCACTCCTCTAATTTGTACTGAGTTCAATTTTATAGGGCTTTGCTGAGAAAATCAATTGCATGGCACACAGATCTTCTGCAGCTTGGTTGAGGAAGGTGGATGGGAGCATTATATCGCTGCTCAGAGCGGTTGTAGGGCTCGGCAGGCGTCGCCCTGTTGCCGAGAGCCGAGAGCCGAGAGCCGAGAGCCGAGAGCCGAGAGCCGAGAGCCGAGAGCCGAGAGCCGAGAGCCGAGAGCCGAGAGCCGAGAGCCGAGAGCATCGTGCGATACGCACAAAAAATGGTCAAGGGGACTTGTAGGGGCGTAGCGTGCTACGCCCAATGGAAAGAATCTCGAAGAACACCCTGTAGGGGCGAGGCGTGCAGAGGGATCAACATGCGATCCCTCGTTTTGTACAAGACAGCATGCCTCGCCCTGAGTGCCTTAGCCAAAGCCTTCTTTAGCCCTCGGCCCTATGCTCTCGGCCCTCGGCGGCCCACAGGCCCATCACCGCAACAAATTCCGCGCAATCACCACACGCTGAATCTCGTTGGTGCCCTCGTAAATCTGGTTCAACTTGACATCCCTGAGGAGTTTTTCCACCGGGTATTCGCCCACATAGCCGTATCCACCGTGCACCTGAATGGCTTCGTTGGCAGCATCGAAAGCCATTTCTGAGCAGTAGGCTTTGGCGATGGCGCTTTCCATGCCGTGGGGTTGCCCCTGATCGGACAGCCATGCAGCTTTGTAGGTCATCAGGCGACCCGTTTCAATGCCCATAGACATCTCAGCAATTTTGAACTGGATGGCTTGCAAATCAGCGATGGGTTTGCCAAATGCCTTGCGCTCCTTGGCGTACTTGATGCTCTCTTCCAGAGCCCGGCGGGCAATCCCCACCGATCCGGCAGCCACTGGAATGCGGGTTTTGTCGAGGGTTTTCATGGCGATTTTGAAACCGTCTCCGATGCCCCCCAGAATGTTTTCTTTAGGGACCCGCACGTCCTGAAAAACCAGTTCGCTGGTCAGGCTGGCCCGCTGTCCCATTTTGTGTTTGATTTTGTGGTAACTCTGGCCTGCAGCATCCTTGGGAACCACGATGGCCACCGTGCCTTTGTGGCCTGCACTTTTGTCCACACTGGCAAAGACCACGGTGATTTCTGCCACTCCACCGTTGGAAATCCACATCTTGGTGCCGTTGATGACCCACTCATCCCCATCCAGCACAGCAGTGGTGTTCATGGCAGCAGCATCACTGCCGTTGTTGGGTTCAGAGAGGGCAAAGGCAGCCAGAGAAGGCTTTTCCAGCAATGGGCTCAGGAAGCGTTTTTGCTGTTCTTCGCTGCCCCCCACCAGAATGGGGGTGATGCCCAGTTCGGAGGCCATCAGGATGGTGTAGATGCCCATGCATCCATAAGCCAGTTCTTCTCCGATGATCACTTCATCCAGCATGGAGAGGCCCAGACCTCCAGCATGCTCGGGGATGCCCACATTCAGGAGCCCGAGGTCAAACGCCTTTTCGACGATCTCCCAGGGCAGTTCTTCTTTCTGGTCGTATTCGGCAGCAATGGGGATGATCTCATTGCGGGTGAAATCTCTGGCCATGGCCTGCAATTGTTTCTGTTCGGCACTCAGGGTGAAGTCCATGAAAACCCTCCGTAGGTTGCAGCTTATATTTTATACTTGGTCTAAGTTTATCCCGAGCCCATAAACGGGTCAATACTCCAGGGTCAAGGCAACGTCTGATTTCTGGCATGTCAACGAAAAAAGCGGTCAGCTTTCAGCGGTCAGCCCTCAGCAAAAAACACACCCTTCTGCTTTGGCCTGAACAGCAAGAATTCTAGAAAAACCAATTTCTACAGATCTTTTCCATGCCCATGGCTTTGATTTCACAGCAGACCTCCTTTTCACTGACCGCTGACGGCTGACCGCTGATGGCTCTTGATGTTTCAATGCCAAAGGTCAGACTTTGCGCTGACCATGGTCAATACTCTGAGAACACCTGACGGGAAATCACCAGTTTCTGGATCTCGTTGGTGCCTTCATAGATTTCGGTGATTTTGGCGTCCCGGTAATACCGTTCCACCGGGTATTCCCGGCTGTACCCGTTGCCCCCAAAAATCTGCACCGCTTCACGGGTCACGTACACCGCAGCATCCGAAGCCAGAAACTTGGCCATGGAAGCCTCTTTGGTGTACTTCTTCCCCTGATCGCGCAGCCATGCAGCTTTGAGGGCCACCAGACGGGCAGCCTCAATGCGGGAAGCCATTTCCGCAATCTTGAAAGAGACCCCCTCAAACTCTGCAATTTTCTTGCCAAATTGCTCGCGGGTCAGGGCGTACTTTGCTGCTGCTTCCAGAGCCGCTCTGGCAATCCCGATGGACTGCATGGCAATGCCAATGCGCCCGGAATCCAGACTGCTCAGGGCGATGATCAGACCTTGCCCTTCATCGCCAATGCGTTGTGCATCTGGAATCCGCAGCTCTTCAAAATTGACTGTGGTGGTGTGGGCAGCATGAAGGCCCATTTTCTCCTCGGGTTTGCCAAAAGAGAGGCCGGGGGTGTCTTTTTCCACCACAAAACAGGTGACCCCTTTTGCCCCAGAGCCAGAGGTGCGGGCCATCACCAGATAGGTGTCCGCCTGTCCTCCAGAGGTGATCCATGCTTTCTGGCCGTTCAGAACCCAACTGTCACCATCTTTTTGAGCACTCAGACGCAAACTGGCTGCATCCGAACCTGCATTCGGCTCAGTGAGACAGAAGGCCCCAATTTTTTTGCCCTGCGCCAGAGGAGCGAGGTACTGCTGTTTTTGTGCTTCAGAGCCGTACTTCAGGATCATTTGCTCTGGAAGTCCGTTCTGGACGCTCATGATCACGGCCACACTGGCATCGGCAGCAGCGATTTCTTCCAGACAGAGGGCGTAAGTCACCGAATCCAGACCTGCACCTCCATATTCCTCGGGGATGGTGGCCCCCAGAAGGCCCATGTCGGCCAGTTTGCGCAGTTGCTCCCAGGGGTATTCTCCAGAGCGGTCGTACTGGGCGGCCAGAGGGGCAATTTCATGCTGTGCGAATTCGCGCACATGGGAAAGGATCAGTTGGCTGTCGTCGCTGGGTTGGAAATGCATGCTTTTATTGTATGACGTTTTTTTCACGATGGAATGTTTTTCTGTCATGCATTCTGTGGCTGTACCGGGTTCAGATGAATGGCATTTCTCATGCCTTTCTTTCTGCTCTGGGAAAGGGGCTGTGCTTTTTTGCTCTGGAAAAGCAAGAACCCTTTGAAGAAAGCCTGAAACAGGGTTCATCCAGCGGTCAGGGTGACTTAAGGTGAACGGACTACCCTGAAACAGGAAAAGATTTCAAACCTTTCAGATCACACTTTTCAGGAGGCAACATGAACAGCGAAAACATCAAAGAGCACATGCCCATTCTCTGTGCAGATGGCAAAAACCACGGCGTGGTGGACCACATGGACCGTGAATACATCAAGGTCGCCAAAGACGAGCAGGGCCAGCACCACTGGATTCCCCTGTCTGCGGTGGACCATGTGGATGAGCATGTCCATCTGAAATGGAACCACCACGAAGTCCAGCAAAACTGGCTGACCCGGGATCCCCATCCCGAGCACCAGCACTGAACCAAACATCTTTGACATCTCTGTGAGAGGCAGGTTGATCCTGTCTCTTTTTTGTGCTCTTTTGGGTGCATTCTGCCTCCATCATGCAGCAACCCTGTGTCTCTTCATGCAACTTTTCCTCACCAATTCGCGTAATACTTGAAAGAAATGAAGAGCGAGATTCAGAACAAAATCTACAATCTGGTGGCTGGTGTGCAGCACCAGATTGCCGACCTTGGCGAAAAACCCGGCTGGGTCATCATTGATGTGCAGGGTCAATTTCCCGAATTCCCCGAAAAAAGCCCCCTGAACATCATCACCCGCAAAGAACCGCAAGGGGTGACGGTGTTCCGCCGCAAACTCAAACTGCTGGAAGAGGCCGACTGGCTCAAAGGGGTGGTCTTGCGTTTCGGTGGTGTGCAGGCCGGAATGGCCACCGCATTTGCCCTCCGTGAAGCCATCGAGCGCCTGAGCCGCAAAAAACCGGTTTACTCGGTGATCAACAGCGTCCACATGATGGACTACTATCTGGCCTCTGCTGGCACCGAAGTGGTGGTCCCGCCCAGTGCAGAGTTTTACCTGCTCGGGTTTCACTCCTCGGTGACCTACATCAAAGACGCCCTGCAAAAAATTGGCATCGAAATGGAAGTGGTGCGGATCAAAGAGTACAAAACCGCCTACAGCCGTTTCACCGAAGACCACATGGATGAATACGAACGGGAACAGCGCACCCTCCTGATCTCCCGATTCATGGAAGAGTTCGTGCAGAAAGTGGCCCAGAGCCGCAACCTTTCTGAACAGCAGGTCCGGGATGCCATCGATGCAGGCATCACCAACGCTGAGCAAGCCCGAGAACACGGCCTTGTGGACCGCATCGCCTACGAAGATGTGCTGTACAGCAAAAAACACCAGCCCTTTCAGCAGGCTTCCCGCTTCCTGAAACTGCCCCTGATGCCTGAACAAGGTGGAAAAGTGGCCGTGCTGACCCTCGAAGGCATGATCGTGCCCGGACATTCCCGGCATGTGCCCCTCCCCCTCCCGATCTTCGGTGAGCAAATGGCGGGCAGCGAAAGCATCATCCGATCCCTGAGAACCGCAGAACGCGACGAGGACACCAAAGCCATCGTGCTGTTCGTGAACTCTGGTGGCGGATCTGCCCTCGCCAGCGACCTGATCAGCCATGAAGTGGAACGCATCCGCCAGAAAAAACCCGTGGTGGCCGTCATGGGCGATGTGGCTGCCTCCGGAGGCTATTACGTGCTGACCCACGCCAACCATGTGGTCGCTGCACCCACCACCATCACCGGATCCATCGGGGTGATCTCTGGAAAACCCAACATGGAAGGCTTCAATGCCAAATACGGCCTGAAACCCGAGAGCATCAAAATGGGCCGACTGGCCGACAGTCTGGACAGTTCGCACCCCCTGACCGAACAGGAGCGGGCGTTCCTGCAAAAAGGAGCCGAGGACTTCTACAAACTGTTCATTGCCCGCGTTTCGGAAGGCCGCAACATCAGCAAAGAACGGGCCAACGAGCTGGGTAGAGGACGCATCTGGAGTGGCAAAGACGCGCTGGAAAACGGCCTGATCGATGAACTGGGCACTCTGGAAACGGGTATTCGGCAAGCCCGCAAACTGGCAGGCCTCCCAGAGAATGCCCCGGCTTACCTGCTCGAAACCCCCAAGCAGATGGTGCTTCCAGACATGCAAGACAGCAACAGTGTGCTGGCCGCCATCATGCCCCTGCTCAGAGAACGCAACTGGATGGTCGCATACGAGAGGTACCACCTCTGACCAGCCCATTTATGGAAGCGTCTCACAAACGTTACACTGGAGTCTCCCTATACTATTGACAGGGAACTCGATAAGGAGGATTGAATGTACTCACTCACCCAATCTCAAGCCGTAACCCTCAGGAACTTTCTGGGAAGGACCTTCTCCTGGATGACAGCAGGTCTGGTGATGACCGCCATCACCGCTTACTCGGCAGCTTCCAGTGAGGGTCTGTATGCTTTTGTGCGCAGCAACTACCTGATGCTGGTCCTGCTCCAGCTCGGTCTGGTCTTCGGTCTGGGCTTCCTGATCAACCGCATCAATGGAGCCACCGCAGGCGTCCTGTTCTCACTGTACTCGGTGCTGACCGGACTGACCCTCTCCGGAATCTTCTTCCGCTATGCAGGCTCTGACATCACTCTGGCTTTCGTGACTGCCGCAGGCATGTTCGGAGCCATGGCCGTCATCGGTTACACCACCAAAATGGACCTGAGCCGCTTCGGCACCATCCTGTTCATGGGTGTGATCGGACTGGTCATCGCCAGCATCGCCAACATCTGGATTGGTGGAAGCGCCTTCAGCATGGCCATTGCCGTGGTCGGTGTGATCATTTTCTGTGCCCTGACCGCCTACGACATGCAGAAACTCAAAGAAATGGCCCTCTCTGGTGGCCCCGGCCTCACTCAGAGCGACATGGGTGAAAAAATGGCCGTCTTTGGTGCCCTGACCCTGTACCTCGACTTCATCAACATCTTTCTGTTCCTGCTTCGCCTGTTCGGTGGCGGACGCAGCAACGACTGAGACAGCAGTTTCAAGTGGGACGGGTAAACACCCGTCCTTTTTTGTTGATGGTGGGTGCCGAGAGCCGAGAGCCTACTGTGCCACACGGCATAAATCGTCAAGGGAAACGTCTGTAGGGGCGAGGCATGCCTCGCCCTTCATTGCTGATGCCAAAGCATTTCCAGCCCTCGGCTCTCGGCTCTCAGCCCTCGGCCCTAAGCGGTATAGCCCATGGTTTACCCCTTGCCTTCCAGCAGGTATAATCACCATCATGATCTCATGGCGAATGCCACACCCTCCCCTGATCCCGTAGACACAACGTTCTAATGGGCTTGGGGGCGCTTGTGCGCCCGCTTTTTTTTGTAAGGAGAAAGAATGGACAAGTTCTACGTCACGACGCCCATTTACTATGTGAACGGCGAGCCGCACATGGGGCATGCGTATGCCACCACCGTGGCAGACACGCTGGCACGTTACCACCGTCTGGCCGGATGGGACACCTACTTCCTGACCGGCACCGATGAACACGGGGAAAAAGTCTCCAAGGCCGCCAAAGCCAGAGGCCTCGATCCCCAGAGCTTCACCGACATGGTGTCCAGCAAGTTCCGTGAAGCCTGGACGGTGCTCGGGGCGCAACCCGACGATTTCATCCGCACCACAGAAGCCCGTCACAAGCGGGTGGTGCAGCACATCCTGCAATCGGTTTACGACGCTGGAGACATCTACTACGCCGAATACGAGGGTCTGTACTCGGTGGGTCAGGAGCGCTTTGTCACAGAGAAAGAACTGGTGGATGGCAAACTTCCCGAGGATCCCGGTCCACCCGAGTTGCGCCGTGAAGCCAATTACTTCTTCCGCATGGAGAAATACCGCGATTGGCTGGTCAAGCACATCGAGGAAAACCCCGATTTCATTCAACCCACCGGTTACCGCAACGAAGTGCTGGGGATGCTGCGCGAGCCCATCGGGGACCTGTCCATCTCCCGTCCAAAATCCCGTGTGCCGTGGGGCATCGAGCTTCCATGGGACACCGACCACGTGACCTATGTGTGGTTCGATGCGCTGATCAACTACATGTCTGCTCTGGGTTACTCCGAGGGGGAAAAATACCAGAAGTTCTGGCCTGTGGCGTGGCACGTGATTGGCAAGGACATCCTGAAGCCCCACGCGGTGTTCTGGCCCACCATGCTGAAAAGCATGGGCGTGCCCATCTACCAGAGACTGAATGTGTCTGGTTACCTGCTGGGTGCCGATGGCCGCAAAATGAGCAAATCGCTGGGCAACGGCGTGGACCCTCTGGAAGCCGCAGACAAGTTTGGCAGAGAAACCCTGCGTTACGCCCTGCTGCGTGAAATTTCTTTCGGGGTGGATGGCATCATCTCCAACGAGATCATCGAGTCCCGCATGAACAGCGACCTCGCCAATGACCTCGGGAACCTGCTGTCCCGTTCCATCGGGATGGTGCAGAAGTACCGCGAAGGTGTGGTGCCTCAGGTGCATCCAGAGTCCCTGACCGAGCGCGAAAAAGGCATTGCTGCACGCGCCACGGCCCTGCCTGCTGAAGTGCTGGCTCTGGTTCGTGAACTGAAAATCCAGAAAGCGCTGGAGTTCAGCATGGAATTTGTGCAGGACCTGAACCGCTACATTGCAGAGCAAAAACCATGGACTCTGTTCAAAGAGGGGCAGCATGGGCGTCTGGACACCGTGCTTTACACCATCGTGGAAGGCCTCAGGGTCTCCAGCGTCCTGCTTGAACCTGTGATGCCCGAGAAAATGAAAGCCCTGCGTGCCCAGATCGGGCTGCCAGACAGCCATTACACCCTGGAAGGTGCATGGGGACTGTACCCTACTGGAACCGCTCTGGTGGGTGGAGAAGTCCTGTTCCCCAAACTGGAACAACGCCTCAAGGAAAAAGAGCAGGCCGCTCAGGAGGCCCCCAAAGTGGAAGCCGTGCAAGAAGTCAAAGAAGAAAAATTTGAAACCCTTCCCGAGATCAGCATCGATGAGTTCGCCAAAGTGGACCTGCGCATCGTGGAAGTCATCCATGCCGAAACCGTCGAGAAAGCCGACAAACTCCTCAAACTGACTGTGAAACTGGGCAACGAGACCCGCACGGTGGTTTCTGGCATCCGCAAATGGTTCGCTCCAGAGCAACTGATCGGACGCAAAGTGGTGCTGGTGGCCAACCTGAAACCCGCCAAACTGCGCGGCATCGTCTCTCAGGGCATGATTCTGGCTGCCGAAAACGACAAAGGCGAGCTGGACCTGCTGGGCACCGGGCTGGACATGCCCTCTGGCACCCAAGTCCGCTGAGTCAGGGGAGTTTACAGGTTTACAGCAGATAGCGAGACATGGATTTCCGGTTGTCCCTCCCTTCCCCAGTGGAAGGGATTTTTATTGATCGGCGAAAGCAAAACAACCCTTCCATTCAGGAAAGGTTGCTCTGGTTGGTGCAAGCAAAATTCATCTCGCTGTGAACTGTCTACTGTAAACTGTTCACTTCTGTTTAAACCAGCAAATAGCCTGTGCGGGCGGGCACCGTGATGCTGCCCGAGAGGTTCAGCTTCACATCTCCGAGCACTTCGAGGACTTCGCCATTCAGGTCCACAGGGACCTGTTGTTCACTCTGGCTGGCGTTGATGACGACCACTGCACGTTCGCCGTCCTGTGTGCGTTCGTAAACGATCACATCGCCCTGAGCATGCAGCACCCGGAAGTCTCCACGTCTGAGAGCATTGTAAGTGTGGCGGGCCTTGACCACTTTTTTGGTGTAATCCAGTGCCCTCAGGTTCCAAGTGTCCGGTCTGTCCCAAGGGAAAGCACCACGGCACAGAGGATCTTTGCCTCCAGAGAGGCCCACTTCGTCGCCGTAATAGATGCAAGGGGTACCAGGATAGGTCATCTGAAACAACACCGCCATCTGGTAAGCCGTTTCATCACCACCTGTGACAGTGCGGTAACGGGGGGTGTCATGGGAACCGAGCAGGTTGAGCTGAGCCAGCACCACCTCTTTGGGATACATGGTCAGGATGTGCTGCATGTGGCCCGCAAAGGCAGGGGCATCCATGGTGTCGATGTGCTCGTAGCCGGTGCCACGCACCTGTTCGTAGTCGAGACTGCGTGAACCAAAGAAACCAATGGCCGGACGGGTGAACAGGTAGTTCATCACGGCGTCGAACTGGTCGCCTTGCAGCCAGCGGGTGGCATCGCCCCAGATTTCGCCGACGATGTAGGCTTCTGGATTGACGGTTTTCACGCGGCGACGGAACTCACGCCAGAACTCGTCGTCGTCGATTTCGTTGGGGACATCCAGACGCCAGCCGTCCACGCCGAATTTGATCCAGTATTCGGCGACATCCCAGAGGAATTCGCGGACGGCTCTGGTGTTGGTGTTGAATTTCGGAAGCGCTTTCATGCCCCACCAGGCCTCGTAGTTGGCCGGACCACTGCCGTAAGGGTCCAGAGGCCAGCCATGGATGTGGAACCAGTCCACGTAAGCACTGCTCGGGCCGTTTTCCAGAACATCGTTGAACTGGAAAAAACCACGGCTGGAGTGGTTGAACACCCCATCCAGCACCACTTTGATGCCCCGTTTGTGGGCTTCTTCGAGAAGTTCTTTCAGGGCTTCATTGCCGCCCAGCATGGGATCCACTTGAAAGTAGTCGTGGGTGTGGTATCGGTGGTTGCTTGCAGACTGGAAAATCGGGCAGAAGTAAATGGCGTTCACGCCGAGTTCCACCAGATGGTCCAGATGCTCCACCACCCCGAGCAAATCTCCTCCCTGGTACTTGTGGGGATGGGGTGTGTCACCCCAGGGTTGCAGGTTGTTGGCTTTTTGCACGCGAGAAGACTTCGCGAATCGGTCAGGATAGATCTGATAAAAGACAGCGTCTTTAACCCAGTCTGGGGTGTGAACGGACTTACTCATGCGATCATCAGTCTAACACCATTTGGAGGCTTTGCGTATAGGACGTACAAAGGGGTCTGAAAGCGCTCACAGGGTAAGGGCTTTGCCCTGCAGAGGGCATGTGAAAATGGTGCAGAAGGCAGAAAGAAGAAGGCAGAAGGCCAAAAAGGCTTTTGTTCTAGCCCACCAAAAAATTGACGTTGTGTAAACATGCTGGCATTCAGCACAGCAAAATCAGCCAGATGTCTCGCCCCTACAACAGTGGTAACGGGTTTTCTGCCTTCTTCTTGCCCCTTAAAGCGTGCCTCGGTGACGGCACCGTCGGCACTGCCTTCTGTCTTCTGCCTTCTGCCAGAGGCGCTACACAGCCCTGAAAATGCCCTCGGCTCTCTGCCTTTTGCCCTTTGCGGGCCGCGGGCCCTTTACATCTTGATGTTTATCTGCTACTATTCTCTTCGCTGATTGGGGGCGTAGCTCAGAGGGAGAGCACCTGCCTTGCAAGCAGGGGGTCAAGGGTTCGAATCCCTTCGCCTCCACCAAAAAGCCAGAGAGGCCTGCAAATGCAGGTCTCTTTTTTTGTTTCTGGCACACTATTCAGGGTTGGAGGGCTTGTTTTCAGGGTCGGGTTTCTTGGGTGGCCGGGACCGGGACACAATGGCCGCCATGATGATGATGGTCACGATGGCCCCAACAACCCACATCCAAGTGGCGATGTCTTCCATGGGTTCAGTCTGATCAACATGGGTACAAAAGTCTGGAACAAAAATGACCACCTGAAGAAACAGCCAATGCAACAGACCATCCGGGTTTCAAGGACATTTGTCTTTGGTCACAACATGAAATTGTGATTTGCAATACGCTACATGTCAGGGAAGTTGAACAAAAGCAGCCGTCACCCTGTTTCATCACAAGGGTGCAGGGGGTTGTTTTGCCTCAAACTCCCGAGGGAGGACCATGAAAAAACTGGCTTTGATGACCTGCATTGCCCTGTCCATGACTGCATTTGCACAGGATCACGGAGAAGGACACGTGATGCCCACCCCACCCCCTCCCACCGAAGAGCAAATGGCAGAGATGGCTGCGACTGCACAAAAGCTCAGCCTGCCACCGGGCACCATCAAGATTTCAGAGTGCGTTCCCGGCATGGGAGAGCACTGGGCCAATCCCAAAGACCTGCCTCTGGGACCGATTTATGGGGTCCACGAAGGCAGTCTGGTCTTTGTTGAGGTGATGCCTGCCCAATCGGATTTTGCAGAAGGCAAGTCATGGGTGGACATTTTGAAGACCCCCAAATGGTTCCTGAAAGTGGACCATGTGGACATCGAATTCCAGCCTCAGGGGCATGAAGGCTATCCGATTCCCCACTACGACATCCACGCCTACTTTGTGTCCCACGAAGAGCACATGGCTTTTTGCCCTCCTCCAATGCAATAAAACCTTTGCAGTGTAAATGTGAATGCCAGAGCAGCCTCTCGGGGCTGCTTTTCCGATTTAAAATCCAAAATCTTGTGTGTCTGCCTGCAAAACCGTAAAATTGAGCCATGCCTGCCGGTTTTCTGAAGCGCAACAACATCAACCATGAAACCTACCTGCTGCTGCGCAAAGCCATTCTGGAAAACCAGATTGCGCCGGGCAGCAAACTGGTGGTGCAAGCCCTTGCAGAACAGTATCAGGTGTCTGCCACCCCCATCAAAGAAGCTCTGGCCGCCCTGCACCACGAAGGTCTGGTGGAGGCCATCCCCAGACGGGGATACTTCATTCCAGAGCTGGACGCCGAAGACGTGCGGGAAATTTACCAGCTCAGGGCAGTGGTGGAGGGGCTTGCTGCCAGATTGGCTGCCCTCAAACACCACAAACCCACCCTGAAAAAACTCCAGAAAATCATGGAGCACATGTCTGAATCTGAACAGTTGCAGGACATCGCTTTGTACAGCCAGACCGACATTGACCTCCATCAAGCCATCTGGGAAGGCAGTGGTCACAAGCGCCTGATCAAAACCGCAGAAACCCTGAGGGGCCAGATCCAGAAAGTCATTGCCGCTTCCAGCATCCTGCCCAACCGCCTGACCGATGGCACCCATGAACACCAGAGGATTGTGGACGCCATCCTGCACGGCCATGGCGAGGAAGCCGAACAAGCCATGAGGGAGCACCTTGAAGGGGCTGGAGAACTCATGTACGCACATCTTTCACGAAAGTAGACTGGTATACTGCTTCCAATGCGTCATTCTGCGCTTTTTTTGCTTGTGTTGCTCACCGGTTGCACCCGCAACAGTGACGGCATCACCCCACAGATCATTTTGCAAGAGCCCACCTCCGGAGCCATCACCAAGTCCGGAAAAGCTCTGGTGCGCGGGTATGCCTTTGATGATGCAGGCATCCAGTCCATCAAAATCAATGACACCGAACTGTTCAAACTGGAAGGTTACACCAGCAAAAAGGGACAGAAAATTGTGCCTTTCTCCTTCCAGACCGATGGAAAAGCTTCTGTGCTTTCTTATGTGATTCAGGTTTCGGACAGCAACAGCAACAAAACCCGTCTGGAATTGCCCATCCGCGTGGACCAGAAAGCCCCGGTCATCACCATCAAACGGGTGGACCGCGACTTCAACACCATGCGCATTGAAGGGGTGGTCAAAGACAACCTGAAGGTGCAAGACGTGCTGGTGGGTGGAGTGTCTCTGGGTGTGACGGCTGGACCAGAAGTGCCCTTCTATGCCGAGGTTCCCCCTCAGGACACCACCATTTCGGCCATCGACTCTGCTGGGAACAAGACCCTTTCTCGGGTCGAAGCGCCACCTCCACCCAGAGTGGAACCTGTGCCAGAGACCGCAGAAGAAAACACCAACGGCACTTCAGAAGAATAAACCAAAGAACAAAAAGCAGGGGAGCCCCATCTGGTCTCCCCTGTTCTGATGAATCCGATTCGATGACAACGCAACTGTTACAGCGTGACTGTGGCCGAGGGATAAGAGCCCAGAATCTTCAGGAAACTGGCGCTGTGCATCATCTGGGCCAGAGCGGCCTGCACTTCACTGTCGAGGGTGTGGCCTTCAAAATCCACATACATCAGGTAAGACCACGGCTTGTCCCGTCTGGGACGGCTCTCGATACGGCAGAGGTTCACTCCATGGTCGCGGAAGACCGACAGGCAATCGATCAGACTGCCGGGCTGGTGGCGCACCGCAAAAATGATGCTGGTCTTGTAGGGTTTGCCGGTTTCAATGGTGTTGCGGTTTTTGGAGAGCACCAGAAAACGGGTGGTGTTAAAATCTTCGTCTTCGATGTTTTCGGCCACAACCTCCAGACCGTACAGCTCTCCGGCACGCTTGGAGGCCACACTGGCAGCACGGCGGTTGCCCGAGGCGGCCAGGTCCTTGGCGCTTCCAGCGGTGTCATAAGCCGGCACTGGAGTGAGGCCATGTTTCTTGAAAAAGCCTGCACACTGGGCCAACGCCTGTGGGTGGCTGTAGACTTTGTCGATGTCTTCCAGTTGGACCCCCGGCATCACCAGAAGCTGATGACGCACACGGACCATCACTTCCTGCACAGCATGCAGATCGCTCTGGGAGAGTTCATCAATGGCGGGAATGACGGTTCCTGCCAGAGAGTTTTCAACAGGCAGGGCAGCAAGGTCGCATTCGCCGACCATCACTGCATTCAGAACTTCCTGAAAGGAAGCGTAACCAACAGCTTCAATTTCACCCTCTGTGCTGTTCAGGGCTGCAATCTCGCTGTATGCACCAGGAACCCCCTGGAAGGCAACGCGGGTCTTTGACATGGCCTTCATACTATTTGTGGCAGGCGTGGGAAATCAAGGGCTGGGGGCTCGGCAAACCTCGCCTGATGCCGAGAGCCGAGAGCCGAGCGGCCCAGCGCGAAACTGGCCGTCCAGTGAGCGCGTAGTGGGGCCAAGACAGAGCCGAGAGCCGAGAACCGAGAACCGAGAGCCGAGAACCGAGAACCGAGAACCGAGAGCCGAGAGCCGAGAGCCGAGCGGCCCAGCGCGAAACTGGCCGTCCAGTGAGCGCGTAGTGGGGCCAAGACAGAGCCGAGAGCCGAGAACCGAGAACCGAGAGCCGAGAACCGAGAACCGAGAACCGAGAGCCGAGAGCCGAGAGCCGAGCGGCCCAGCGCGAAACTGGCCGTCCAGTGAGCGCGTAGTGGGGCCAAGACAGAGCCGAGAGCCGAGAACCGAGAACCGAGAGCCGAGAACCGAGAACCGAGAACCGAGAGCCGAGAGCCGAGAGCCGAGCGGCCCAGCGCGAAACTGGCCGTCCAGTGAGCGCGTAGTGGGGCCAAGACAGAGCCGAGAGC
>NZ_JQKG01000056.1:0-7005 GCF_000745915.1 Deinococcus misasensis DSM 22328 | reverse complement strand
GCCGAGAGCCGAGAGCCGAGCGGCCCAGCGCGAAACTGGCCGTCCAGTGAGCGCGTAGTGGGGCCAAGACAGAGCCGAGAGCATCGTGCGACATACAGTAAAAAAGGTCAAGGGGACTGGTTTTGCTATCAACTCAAACCAAAGCTTTTTGCCCTCGGCCAAAATAGACAGCCAAAACCCAACAAACCCCCTTCCAGTGCTACACTTCCATCTATGAAACTGGTGATCGTAGGCGTAGGCAAAATGGGTGGAGCCGTGATGGAAGGCGTGATTGCCACCGGGCTCCTCAAGACTTCTGAAATCGGCATCATTGACCACAACCCTGCGATTGTGGACAAGTGGGTGCAGAAGTACGGAGTCAAACCCATGAAAATGGGTGAACTGGGTCAGGCCGAAAGGGTGCTCCTCGCCCTGCAACCCCGCCACTTCCTGCAACTCTCCGATGAACTGGCCCGCCCGAGTGTGGGTTACATTTCCACCATGGCTGGCATCAGCACCACCGTTCTGGCCCGCAGACTGGGCACCAAACGGGTGGTGCGCGTGATGCCCAACCTCGGGGCCACCATTGGGAAATCCCAGAGTGCAGTCACGGGAACCAAAGAGGCCCGCGAATATGGCGATCTGGCCTTTGGAAACCAGCTTTTTGGCAGCGTGGGTGGTGTGTACGACATTCCCGAAAACCTGTTCAATGCTTTTACGGGCATGGTGGGCTCTGGTCCGGCTTATGCTGCGGTTTTTGCAGAAGCTCTGGCAGATGGAGGCGTCCGCGTCGGTTTGCCCCGTGCTCAGGCCAACGAACTGGCTGCAAAACTGCTGATCACCACCGGAGAATTGTTGCTGCAAAAAGCCCATCCGGCCATCCTGAAAGACGAGGTGGCCAGCCCCGGAGGCACCACCATTGCCGGTCTGGAACAGATCGAGCGTTACACCTTCCGTGCTGCCGCGATTGAAGCGGTGATTGCTGCAACCAAGCGTGGTGCAGAACTCGGGATGGACGAATAAAGCCTCTGATGATTCCAATCCCCCGGCTCAGGGGGATTTATTTTTCTGGAAACAACCATCGCACAATCACCACCAGAGCCCCGATCAGGTTGGCCATGCCGGTGGTCAGCAGGGCCACGATCACCGTGTCGCTGAGTTTGAATTGCCAGAGGCCCAGTCCGGTCAGCAGGGTGGTGCCCAGTGCCACCACCAACCAGAGGGCGGTCATGAAAAAAAGTCTGGACACGAAATAGGAGCGGTAACGCCTGAGGTCGCGCAAGTCCTGTTCGCGGCGGTCGTTTTCCAGCCTCTGGGCACGGGCCTGTTCTTCGTTGTGGCCTTCCAGACGGGTTTGTGCGGTGCCCGGGGGTCCGGGTGAATCTTCCTGCAAGGGAACAGGATCCGGCTCAGGGAGGTGTTCAGATTCGTTGCGGGCTGCATGGCGGATCTGTTCGCGCAGGGTCATGGTCAGCCTTTCGAAAGCAGGGATTGGTAATGCTGGCGGATCTCGGGGTTGGGAATCACGCTGTAATGGTTGGCCTGCCATGAGCGGTGCCAGGGGGTGCCTTTCTGGTGGGTGACCTCCACCAGTTTGGAGGCCCCGTATTCGCCGTAAACGTCCATCACGGCGCGGACCACCTCCAGAGCCTCAGGGTCCAGTTGCAAAGGTTCGCTGAGGAGGTCGGTGATGGGTTCTGCCCCATAGCGCTGCAATTCGGAATACAGGGTGGGAAAAACGGGTCCGTATTTCCATGCGTAAGCATGGCTGGCAATCAGGGGGCGGTTTTTGAGGGCCAGAGCATAACCGTGGCAGATGTAGGCCAGTTTTTGAATTTCAATGTGGGTGAGGGCTTTGCCCCGGCGGGCCGCCTCTGCAATCAGGGCGTTGGCCACACTGGCTGCTGGGTAAGGGGTTTGGTCCTTTCCAGAGGGCTCAGGGTCATTTTTCGCCCATGGCGTAAACATGTTCTCATTTTAACAGAAAGCAGATCCGACTGCATCAGGAAAAACACCAGCAGGGGCTTTCTCCCCTGCTGGACATGGACAACTTCACAACACAGACACCTTCACATCATTTTTTGCGGGTCTGGAAATCCAGAATGGATTTGTACATCTTCACCCGGTGCTTGACCCCTTCGAGGAGGCCCCGTTTTTGTTCTTTCATGACCTGCCGGACTTTGGGCAAAGACACGTACTCCCAGCGGATGCCAGATTTGTTCAGGTGCTCGGTGATGGCAGGCTCGGGCCAGCGTTCCTCGGTGAGGCGTGGGACAGAGAGCATCCAATCCCGATGGAACACCCTCTGGCCGCTCAGGTAAGGGGTGGCACGGTTGCCAAAATCGGTGAGGACCCCTCCGCCCTGAAAGACCCCGATGGTCATGTCATAGGTGCCTGCAACAACGGGATCGGACATCAGTTTGAGGTGTTCCACGGTCAGGCCCACCAGATCCGCATCCAGACTGACCACCAGACGGGTGGATGCAGCCTTGACACCCTCGTAGAAAGCCTGACTTTTGCCCTGATTGGGGTTCAGTTCAATGACCGTGGCTCCGGCCTCTCTGGCACGGGCAGCGGTCTGGTCGGTGGAGCCATCTGAAACCACGATCACAGGAGCGAAGTGCTTGGCCACATTCACCACATCCATGATGGTGGCTTCTTCGTTGTAGGCAGGAATCACAACAGTCAAGTCAGACATGGTTTGAACGGGCGATTGAGAAGCACCATCGCCAGAGTGCAAGGGATCCAGAAAGCTGGATGAACGGTTGGGAGGATTGTAACACAGCCGTTTGCAGGGTCAAGGCAGCACCCGCACAAGGTCTCCAAGCAACACCAGCACCATGAAAGCCATCAGGAACACAAAACCCGTGAAGTTGATCATGGCTTCGTGGTTGGGCTGCAACGGACGACGCATGATCATCTGAATCAGCACCAGCAGGATGCGCCCACCATCCAGACCGGGAATGGGAATCAGGTTGAAGATGGCAAGGCTCATGTTGACCAGAGTTGCAAAGGTCAAAACACCCCAGATGCCTCCCTGCTGGGCCATTGTGCCTGCCGCCTGAGCACTGGCCACTGGACCGGCCACTTCACTGCTGGGGGCCAGAGGTGAAGTGAAGGTCTGGGTGATGCCTCTGGCAAAGCTTTGCAGGGCCTGAGGCACGATCTGGATGGACTGGTTGACTGCCTCTCCCAGAGCTGCAAAATAATTGGGAACCGGTTTGATGTTCTGTTTGGGGCTGTACTCGACGCCATAACGGGCACCGGGCTTCCATTGGAAGGTCAGGTTGACCTGAATTTGCCGGTCTCCCCTCTGGAAGGTCAGGGTGTTGGGTTCTTTGCTGCGGATGGCGTCTTGCAGCTTCATGTAACCCATGCGGGGTTGACCGTCCACCACTTCCTGCTGGGGCAAGGGCTTGCCATCAATGGCAATCAGCACATCTCCGGACTTCAAGCCGTCTTTTTCTGCTGCCGAATTGGGCAGCACGTTCTGGATGGTGGCTTTGCTGAAGTCGGTCTGGGGAACCCCCTGAGACACGAACACCCCGGCCATCAGCAGAATCGCCAGCAACCAGTTGGACAGAGGACCTGCAAACAAAACCGCAATTTTCCCGAGGGGTGTGAGCCGTGCTTTCTGTTGTCCGTCCAGAGACTCGGGACCCAGATCATCGATCATCACGTAACCGCCGATGGGCAACGCGGAAAGCCGCCAATCGGTGCCTTTTGCCTTGAAACTGTAGAGCACTGGACCCATGCCCACCGAAAAGGCAGACACTCTGGCCCCCTGCATGCGGGCCACCAGATAGTGGGCCCCCTCGTGGATGATCACAGCAATCTGGATCACCAGCAACCAGATGATCAAGCCCATAAAATCTCCTTCGCACGGGTGCGGGCCCAGAGGTCGGCTTCAAAAATGCTGTCCCAGCTTAAGGTATGGCTGGGGCATTCTTGCAGCACCTGCTCAATCACTCTGGCAATGTCGGTGTAGCGGATGCGGTCTTGCAAGAAAGCTTCGACGGCGATTTCATCGGCGGCATTGAGGGCCACAGGGGCAACCCCTCCTGCACGACCTGCACCATACGCCAGACCCAGACAGGGAAAACGCTGGTGGTCTGGTTCGAACAGCTCCAAAGTGCGGGCCAGAGGATAATCCGTGAAAGGGGCAGGATGACGGGGCGCTGCGTGGACATCTCCGGCAAACTGCATTCCGTTCGGGGCACCATCGATACCGTACTGGATGGGAAGCTCCATGTTGGGTGGCCCGAGGTGCGCCTTGAGGTTCCCATCCTGAAAACGCACCAGTGCATGGATCACGCTCTGGGGATGCACCAGCACACCCACACGGTCCAGACTGAGGCCATACAGGTAGTGGGCTTCAAGGACCTCCAGCCCTTTGTTCATCAGGGTGGAACTGTCGATGGTGACCTTTGCCCCCATCGCCCATGTGGGATGCTTCAAGGCCATTTGAGGGGTGACCGTGGACAGATCCTCTGGCCCGGTTCGGAAAGGGCCTCCAGAGGCCGTGATGATCAATTCATGGACCTCAGAGAGCTTCTCTCCAACAAGGCACTGGTACAGGGCACTGTGCTCGCTGTCCACCGGGGTGATGCGCCCACCAGACTGCTGCACGAGCTCCCACATCAGGGGACCGGCCACCACCATGCTTTCCTTGTTGGCAAGGGCGACTGCCGCTCCGCGTTCCAGAGCCACCCTTGTGGGGGCCAATCCGGCCAGACCGGGAATCGCGCCCACCACGACTTCAGAAGGCAGTGCAGCCACTTCACAAGGATCAGTGACCACCTGAATCTCGGGATGAATCTCAAGAAGAAGGGCTCGGGCTTCCTGAAGGACCGTTTCATCCACACTGACCATCTGTGGACGAAATTCACGCACCTGCTCGGTCAGCAAGGCCAAATTTTTACCTGCCGCCAGCCCCTGCACCTGATACCCACGCCTGCGGGCCACTTCCAGAGACTGTGTGCCAATGGAGCCGGTTGAACCCAAAATGCTTAACGATTGCATGCTCACTCTGCCTTTAGCGTGACACACTCAGGTGTGTTGCGCGTGTGAGATGGGGCTGCTCGCCCGCAGAAGGCAGAAAGCCAAGGCCACTTGTGGCTCTGGCATACACTTTTGCCTTCTTGCTTCAGCCTTCTGCTACTTGGTGACCACCATGGTCACAAACATGTACGCCACCGGCACCGAGAACAAAAGGCTGTCCAAGCGGTCCAGCAAACCCCCGTGGCCCGGCAAGAAATTTCCCGAGTCTTTGACGGCCACAGCCCGTTTCAGCAGGCTTTCGGCGAGGTCACCAAGTTGGGCCGCACTGGAAACCAGCAAAGAGAACAGCAAGGCGTCCCAGACGTTCAGGCCAAACAAAAAGTTGTCAAAAATCTGGGCGAAACCGAACACCATCACGAAACTGAACACCATTCCGCCGATGGCCCCCTCTACGGTCTTGCCCGGAGAAATGTCCGGGGCCAGCTTCTTCCGGCCAAACAGTTTTCCAAACAACAAACCACCCGTGTCGGTCGCAAAAGAGGCAATCAGGGGCATCACCAGATAACCAAAACCATCTTGCATGTTGGGGGTCTCGCGGAGCAGCAAAAAATATCCCAGCAACCACGGGATGTAGAGCAGACCAAAAAGGCTGTACACGATGCGTTCCAGAGGCCGCTCGCCGGGCTCCACAACCTCCAGAATCATGATGGTCAGGATGCTGGCGGTCAGGGCCACCTCACGCCAGCTTCCACCAATCCATGGGACCTCGGGAAGGCGGGTGCTGCTGGCCAGCACGATCAGGATGGAGCAAACCATCAGGCTCTTGTAGCGCACATCCATGTCCTGTTTGCGGAGCATGGAAATGTATTCATGCTGTGCGATGAGGGCCGCAGCAATCAGGACCGGAAACAGTGCCCAAGTTCCCAAATAAAGCACCAGCAAAATGACCAGAAACGCCACCAACCCGTAAAACACTCGGGCGGGCATGCTTTCACTGGGTTTGGTGGGTTTGGGGGTGGAAGGATCAGTCATGGGTGTCTTTCAACAGGCAATGGAAGGTTACGTGCGTAACCTTCCAAACCTGCTGGAACTCAGTTGAGGATGTCGTGTTCTTTTTTGGCGAGCACTTCATCCACTTTTTTGATGTACTCGTCGGTGATTTTCTGGACTTCTTCCTGGGCGCGTTTGATTTCGTCTTCGCCGGTGGTTTTTTCCAGTTTCTTGATTTCTTCCAGAGCCTTCTTGCGGATGTTGCGCACGGCCACGCGTCCATCTTCGGAGTAGGCTTTGGCGTTTTTCACAAGGTCTTTGCGGCGCTCTTCGGTGAGGGTGGGCACCTGAATGAAAATGGCGTCGCCTTTGTTGTTGGGGTTGAGGCCCAGATCCGAATCACGGATGGCTTTCTCGATCAGGTTGAGTGCGCCACGGTCCCAAGGGGTGATGAGCAAGGTGCGGGCATCGGGGGTGGTCACTCCGGCGACCTGATCCAGAGGCATGGTGGTGCCGTAATACTCGATGGTGATTTTCTTGAGCATGCCGGGGTTGGCACGTCCGGTACGGAGCACAGACAGGTTGTTTTCCAGGGCTTCCAGAGCCTTCTGCATGTGTTCGCGGGTGTAATCGTAGATCTGTTTCACACGTCCTCCTGGGGAAAGGGGTGGGCTCGGGGCCCATCAGACGCACACGCGTCAGTCCGTGAACCATCTTACTACCAAGTGGGGATTTGAGCCATTAGCCGAGGGCCGAGGGCCGAGAGCCGAGAGCCGAGAGCCGAGAGCCGAGAGCCGAGAGCCGAGAGCCGAGAGCCGAGAGCATCGTGCTGTGCGTCCAGAAAATCGTCAAGGGGACTTGTAGGGGCGTAGCAGACAAGGAGACCAAGCCAAGGCCTTCTTTTTTACACAAGAAGCGTATCGTGATGCACCCTGCAAGCTTTTGCAAAAGCATTCTTTTGCCCTCGGCCCTTGGCCCTCGGCAGATCAAGTAAACTCTTAACACCATGTTGCTTGCTTTCTCTGGCCACCGTTT
>NZ_JQKG01000055.1 GCF_000745915.1 Deinococcus misasensis DSM 22328 | reverse complement strand
AGGTGGGATCAGCAAAACCATGTTCGGTCGCCACTTCTTGCACCCAGGTTTGCAACTGGGCTTGCTGCTGAGCCGAAAGGATTCTAGGTCTACCTGGTGGTTTGCGCGCTTTCAGACCTGACAGTCCATACTGTCTGAGGCGACGTTTCCACAGAAAAAGTGTGGAAGGGCTGATGCCATAAAAGTCACATAGTTGCTGGTGGTTGTATTTTCCTGTCAGATAGGTCTGAGCGAAGTGGAGCCGACGCTCTTCGAGCTGCATGCGGCTCAGATGTCCGGGTCGCCATGCCATACCACCACGTTACTCTACCGACTTTTCAGAGTGCCAATAGATTGGTGTTTGGTGGGGTGCTTGTCCACCCTGTCGAACATTCAGGCCTCGCGTGACAGAAATTCATGGATGGACTTCATCCATTTTGGTTTCTGTGTACACTCCCATCCAAAAAGGACCAACATGCACCATTGGAAACACAAGATTTTGCTTCTTGGAGCACTCGGGCTTTCCGCCTGTGGGATGTTCCAAACACCCAGTAAGTCCACATCGCCCAACACAGAAACCACCCCCAACATCAACTTCGAAGCCCAAGGGACCCCCATCGTGTGCAGCAACCAGAGTGCAGGGGGAAACTTTCCCTACAACTCCAATGGTCCCCTCTGGCGTCAACAGTTCTTCCTGAACGACAACGGTACCCCCCTCAATTACTCCACCTTCAGTACAGACCTTCCAGCCGTTGGCAACATCAGCATGAACCCTTATGTGTTCAATGCCAGTGGTTCAACCATCAAGCCCCAACCGTGGATGTACCAGTACATTTATGCCCCCAACACCATCCTCTCTGGCACCCAGAGCACTGGTGCAGTTGCCAACAACGTGGTGACATCCGTTTCAGGGATTTATGGTTTGCTGTACAACGACAGCCTCAAACAATTTGAAATCCGCATCTTCTCTGCTACTGGAAACAAATTCAAGCTTTATAACGCTGCTGGAGATGTGCTGCCTACGGAATACGGAGCCACTCAAACCTACTACCCCACCATCAACAACAATCGGGTGCAGATTCCCACGGGACAGAAAGTCACTCTGGAGTTCTATCTGGATCCCAAAGTGCAGTACCGCAAAGAGTTGATCTGGGCGAGTTACAAAGATGCCAGTGGGGTCAGCAAGACCGACTGGGTGACGGTGAACATGCCATATCAAGAAGGGATCCTGAAGGTGAATGCTGCAACTTACACGGTGCAGGAACCCACCGGAATCAAGACCTACCAAAGTGCTGTAAATCCTTTGCCAAAGTTCAAGTTTGTAATGCGTGGGTACAACAATCTGGTGTCTGCGGACCGTCCATTTTTAAGCCGTCAAGGGATTTACTACACCTGGCCGAGCAGTGTGCCCTCTGGGGACTGGGCAGCATGGAACCAGTTCATGGATGAGCGCAAAGACTACGTGCTGAACTGGAACCTGTACGACCAGAAGGTCGGCAGTGCCAGTGTAGATGCAAGTGGTGATCCCGTACTAAATGCTGCCACCGTGAGTACTGCTGCTCAATGGAACCTCGGGACTCCAGCGTATGCCAACGACAAGAACTGCATCAGCAAGACCTTTGCACCCGAGTATGGAAGCCAGCAAAGATTTTCGGTGATTCAACCTGCTGCAACAGTGTACTCTGGAGCAACGTTCACAGAAACGCAACAGGGATTGAAAGCGGAGTATTTTGACAACCCTGACTTCACAGGGAAGCGTGTAGAACGTTTGAACTCCCAGATCAACTTCAACTGGGGAGGATACAGCCCAGCACCATTCATTTCCCCTGAGACGTACAGCATCCGTTGGAGTGGGAGCATCACACCACCCACATCTGGAAGATACACGTTGTGGATCACCTCTGGATCTCCAGTCCGATTGGTCATCAATGGCATCAAATTGCTGGATGTGGCACAAGCAGCCCAGCCTGTTTCCGGCGAGATGTTTTTGCGTGCAGGTGAAAGTTACAGCCTTCAGATGGATTTCAAGCATCAGACAGGTGATGCTCAAATGAAATTGGAATGGCAGAACCCCCAAATGACCCGGCAGGTGGTTCCCTCTTCTGTAATGTCACCCATTGTTAAAAAATTGGTTCAAAAACAGACTGTCACGCTGAATAACAACTTTACTGTGGCTGTAAAAGAAGATGGTACTGTGTGGGGCTGGGGCAGTAATATATACAATCAAATAGGTAATGGTGTTCGTACGGATTATGGTCCTTATTTTGAGCTGGGTCAAATATTAGGATTGAATGAAATAAAAGAAGTAGCAACCAATGAATTTACTTCATATACGAACAGTCATCAATTGGCATTAGATGTAAATGGTGAAGTGTGGAGTTGGGGGAAAAATAACGATGATGGTCAACTGGGTTATCTTCCAAAAGGCAACAATTTCAACACAAAAATGGATCAATTGAGATTTTCACAATTTGCAATCCCTAAAAAAGTTGCCGGACTTCAAAAAATCAAAAAAATCCGAGTCAATTGGGATCGTAGCATAGCTATTTCTGAAGATGGAAAAATATACCAATGGGGAAATGTATATAGAACTGGATACGGATCATATCTCGTTTCAGAAATACCCGAGACGGTAAAAATAAGTGCTGGTGGCGGTGATTTTGGTGATGCAATAGATATGCTTGCTGTTGCAAAACTGGCACATGTCATATTGAAAAACGATGGTACTGTGTGGTCTTACACTGATTCAACCACATCTTTGGTTAGAGGCTATCCTGGTGGTGCGAACCACCAATTGGGGCAAATCATTGGCCTGAATGGTATTGTTGCCATCGAAGGATACGGAAATGTGATGTATGCTTTAGATGGCTCTGGACAACTTTGGAACTGGGGAGCCTCGCATTTAAATGCAAATACCAACATTACGCCCATTAAAGTCAATGTCCTGAATGATCAGAAAATCGTTCAAGTGGCTGTTGGATCGAATCTGACTTTGGTGCGTACGGAAGAAGGAGAAGTTTGGGCTTGGGGCAAAGCTTCCGAACTGGGTCAAGCAAATTTACAGAGCGCAGACCAGTTTTATCCTCCTGTAAAGATTGCTTTGCCAAACGGCCGTAAAGCAGTGGGGATAGATGCTGGAGTATCAGGACGTTTTATCACAGATGACATGGGTGACACATGGGGATGGGGTGTAAATAATAATTGTCAAATCCTCTATTTCTCATCTTGTAATTTTATAAATACAATTACGGTTCCCACAAAATACCCAATCAATGGTGTAATGTCTCCATGAAAAAATGAAACGTCAGTGATATAAAATGATTCACCGAAGATACATATCTTCGGTGAATCATTTGGTGCATCCTTACCCGAGCACCAGAGCCACAGTCTCCGCAATGGGTGTCGTCTTCCTGCCAATCAAGTCTTGCAGGTCGGTCCGTTCGGTGAACAGTTCACCTCTGGAAATGCCAGTGTCTGAGTCTGCGAAGACGAAAGCCAGAGGGGCAGGCAAGCCCACCTGTTCCAGCAGTTTCTGGTATTCGGCTTGGGGCAGGTCGTTGTAGGTCACTTCTTTGCCGGTTTGTTTGCTGATTTCTGCAGCCAGTTCGGAGAGGGTGAAGCTTTCGGTTCCGCCCAGTTCGTACGTGGTGTTCTCGTGGCCCGAGGTGCTCAGCACAGTTGCAGCGGCTTCTGCAAAGTCCTGACGGGAAGCTGCGCTGATTTTGCCTGCTCCTGCACTGCCATACAGGGCTCCTGTCTGGGCAACTTGCTGGATGCTACCTGCGTAATTTTCGTTGTACCAGCCGTTTCTCAGGAGGGTGTAGGTCAGGCCAGAGTCCAAGAGGTGCTGTTCGGTGGCTTTGTGATCTGCCGCCAGAGCCATGTCACCAGCGTTCAGGATGCTGGTGTAAACGATGTGCTTCACGCCTGCTTTCTGGGCGGCCTGAATGGCGTTCAGGTGTTGTTGCTGGCGGTTGTCGAAGCTGCCACTGGAGATCAGCAGGAATTTCTTTACCCCTTGCAGGGCGGCTTCCAGGGTCTCGGGTTGCTGGTAATCGAAGGTGCGCAGTTCCAGCCCGAGGTCTTTCAGGCTCTGGGCTTTTTGGGGGTCCCGAATGCCTGCAACGATGTTGCTGGCAGGAATGCCTTTGTTCAGCAGGGTTTTGATGGTGTGTTGTCCAAGTTGGCTGGTGGCAGCAGAAATGAAAATCATGGGGTTCTCCTCTGGTTCATGTAAGGTTTTTGATTACATGGTGGATGTTGAAAGGCGACTTTGACGTGGATCCTCTGACTGCGGAAACTTCTCCTGTAAAAATAATAATTACAAGAAAGGGATTTGTCAATGCTTTGCAGCTCTGGTTTTCTCAGAATGCTTTTTTGGCTTCAGGGATTGGTGCGGGTTTTCTCCATGTAGACCATCGAAAAGCCCTTGCCCGTGTCCTGCCTTTGAAACTCCCGATACCCGAGTTTCTGGTACAGCCGGATGTTGCTGGCACTTTTTTCTCCTGTGAACAGCTCAAAACGCAGCACTTCAGGAAACTGCTTTTCGATGTCCAGCAAAAGGGTTTTTCCGAGCCCCTGACCTTGGTGGTCTGGATGGACCATCAACCTGCCCACATGACAGGTCTGGCCTTCTGTCCTTCCACGCACCGATCCGATCAGTTGCCCCTCATGCCAGAGGCAAAGGATGGTGTGGTGCAGCATGTCCTGTTGCATGGAATCCAGACTCTGGGTCAGGGGTGCAATGGGGATGTTGCCATACAGAGCAGATTCTGAAAGAAAGCACCGTTTTTGCAGATCCAGCAAAAGGGCAGCGTCTTCAGGGCGGGCCAGACGCAAATCAAAAGGAGGCACAAAGGGCATGTCAAAAGTCCTTTCAGGGTTTCAAAGGGGCAAAAGTTGCATGCCTTTCAGCATGGTCAGAAAAAAATCAGGATCGCCCAGCCATGCCTGACTGTACCCGAGGTCATGGGAAAGTTCTCGAGCGGTGTCGTTCAGCAAGTGTAAATCCCTTTTGATGTCCTGCTCGCTCGGATAGGCGGTGCTGGCCGCCCCTATGCTGATGGCAGCCAGAAAATGACCGTTGGCCCCAAAAACAGGTGCAGCCAATTCGACAGAGTGTTCCACCACTTCACCAAAACTGGCCGCCATCCAGGTTTTCTGGGTCAGGGTGTCCAGTGTTTTCAATTCCTCCAGAGAGGTCGGGGTGGTGTGGGTGTACCGCTGATGAGGAGCCAGAAAGGTGTGCTCTCGCACGCTGTTGGGGGCAAAAGCCAGCAGAAGGCGGGCAGAGGCCCCACAGTAAAGCTGCACCCTCTGGCCGGGCACGATGTACAGCCGGAGTCCGGCCTGTGCCTGAACCACTTCGGTGTACACCCCTTCTGAACCGTCCAGCACGGCCCACTGACTGGTATGGCCTGTGGTGTTCCTGAGCCGTTCCAGATAGGGGAGTGCGATGGCTCTGGAAGGAGAGCTTTCTTGCACGAAGGCCCCCAGCCGAATGAATTGAGACCCGAGGCGGTATTCGTCCCCTTCGCGGCGCAGGAAACGGTATTTTTCCAGCACCCGGATGGACCTGAGGCAACTGGCTTTGGGCAAACCGCTTTCGCGTGCCAGAGCGGAAAGTGTCCAGCTCGGGCGTTCTGGGCTGAAGAAACCCAGCAGGTGAAAAGGCCGTTCAAGGATGGGGATTCCTGAATCGGGTTCAAGATTGCGGTCCGTTGAGTGGTCCACTGTAGCGATCACCGAACCAGATTTGTATATTGGAGAAATCCTGACAGCATCCTCTGGTCCGGCAAGGACCCCACAACATCCAGCAAGAAGGGAGAACAGATCAAAGTCACAGCAACAGTAGACATGCATCCAGTCTAACATTTGCCGTCAAGGCTTGAAGTTTTGACGGCAGACAGGCCCAATCCTCCTGAGCACCGTTCAAAACCCTCCCACCATCTGTTCCCATCCACCGTGTTCCAGTGGATGAACCCCCTGTGTTGCCATGAACATGACCCCTCCTGTTTCCCGAAATGTTTCCCAATCTGGCCTCCTCAAACACCATCTTCAGAGCGTGCACGATGCCTTGAAGGACGACCTTCAAGGCACTTTGCCTGCCTACATCCCAGAGCTTGCCCAAGCCGATGTTCACACTTTTGCCCTCAGCATCACCCTCCCTGACGGTGAGACCGTGCAGGTTGGGAACACAGCCAAGACCTTCACCTTGCAGTCTTTGTCCAAACCGTTCAGCTACCTGCTGGCCCTGCAAACCTGTGGCTTTGATGCCGTGTTGCAAGCCGTTGGCACCGAGCCCAGCGGAGACCCTTTCAACTCCATCCGGCTGGAAGACCGGAAATCCCGACCAGACAATCCGATGGTGAATGCAGGTGCCCTTGTGGTGGCCCAGATGCTGCTGGAAAAGCATGGTTCAAGCGCCCCTTCTGAAGTGCAGGGTTGGTTTGAAAGGGTGCTCGGGCATCCTGTGCACCTGAACCCACAGGTGCTGCAATCCGAATTGCAAACAGGACATCGCAACCGGGCCATCGTGCACCTGATGCGCAATCTGGGCATGGTCCAGCAAGATCCCGAGGAGGTCCTGACCTTCTATTTGCAACTGTGCGCTTTGCAAGTGCAAGTCAAAGACCTGTCCCTGCTGGGTGCCCTGCTTGCAGGCTCTGGCAGGCATCCCATTTCAGGCCAGCAGGTGGTGTCTCAGGAGGTGGTCAGGCAAGTGCTCAGTGTGATGTTCAGTTGTGGCATGTACAACAGTGCGGGAGACTGGGCCTGCAAAGTGGGTTTGCCTGCCAAAAGTGGAGTCAGCGGAGGTCTGCTGGCGGTGGCCCCCGGAAAACTCGGGTTGGCGGTCCATTCTCCCAGCCTCAACACACACGGACACAGCCACAGGGGGGTTCTGGCTTGCCAGATGCTGGCCCAGAGGTTGCACCTCCACCTGCTGGATGCTTGGAACATGGAGGGGCAGGCATGACCCTGTTGCATGCTGCACGCACCCACCACCGTCCAGACCGCGAAGCCCTTTTGGACTGTTCCAGTCTGTCTTCGGCTCTGGTGTCGCTCAGTTCAGGGTTGCAGGTGCCACAGCACCTCCTGCAAGACCTCCTGCTGGACATTCCTCCTCGCAAAATCCATTCCAGAAAAAGCCTCAAAGCTTCACCCCCTGATGAAGCGCTCTGGGCAGAACTCCAGAGAAAATACCCCATCCGTCCCTGGAGTCAGGGCACCTGTTGGTTTCACCTTGGCCGGACGTGTGCAGTTGGCAGTTATTCCAGAGGATTGTTGCCGCTTGGGCAGGTGTTGCCAGAGCTCTGGGACCTGCTGGAAAGTTGCGCCAGTCCCCATGTGACGCTTGCACAGTGGCAGGACTTCAAGGCGAATCTCGGAAACCACCGTCTGGCATGGCTTTACGAGCAGAAAGTGCAGGATGAGAGGCAATGGGGGCCGCATGGGATGTTGTTCAAAGAGGCGGCATTCCAGCCTGAGCGCTACGGGCAGCAGGATTTTCTGGAGGCCAGTGAAACGGTGATGGACATTTGCCGTTGTTTTCAGGGCACATTCGGGGTGGATTTGCTGGAGGGATACCGTCGGGCCACAGAGCCGTGTGTGGTGCAGTTCTGGACGCCAGGAACCAGCAAAACCGCATGGGTGAAAGCGGTGTACTGGGTGTATGGAAAATTGCAGGGTCTGGAGATCACACCCCAGCACAACCTGTTCTGGGATGCCAGAGGCTGTTCTGTCTCGGGGCATCAGATCCTGCACATTGAGGTTTTGCAGCCCATGAAACCGTAAACGATTCCATTCTTGAAATGTGGCCCCTCTGTATTTTGATGAAGTCCAAAACAGTTTTCATTGACAGCAAAAAGGGGTATGGTTAAATTCGTTGAAGCGTTTTCGATTCGATTTGCTGCCCCTGCCCCACCCTCAACAGGAGAGCACATGACCCATTTTGATTCAGAAACCCTTGACCGCAACCAGTGGGATGCCATGTTGCTGAGTATCCCTCAACTGTCCGCCCGAGACAAACGCAACTTTGAAGCCGTGCTCCATGTTTTGCTTTCTGGCATGGCATGGGAAGACTTCCCGGAGGAGGAATTCGGAATGAGCTTCCGCACCCCCTGGAACAGGTACCGGCACTGGCAACAAACCGGACTGTGGCCCCTGATGCTGCAGGCGTACTGTTCCACCCTCCCAGAGGCCATGCAGCACAGTTGGAAAGCCCGCATGTTTCAGGCGGAAGAACACCGCTTGCGGCGCTCGGGTTCTCGAAAAAGGGCCGCTCTGGAGAAAGCCTGAAAGGACAACTCAGGGGATGCCACCCGAGGGGTTTTATTGAGGTTCAATTGCACCGGTTTCTGGATTCAGGATGGCGGTTTGAAGGTGCTCTGGATCGAATTTCACCCAGCCGAGGTCATCAGGGAGTTCAAAGGTTGTGGCTTCCTGAGGTGGATTTTGCATGAGCAAAATCACCTGAGGGTTTGCCAAGGTTGAGGCTTCTTTTTGCATGGCAGGAGGGTGGATTCCACTTACGACAGGTGATGGTGAGAGCGTGTCGTGGTTGGAAACATAAAACTGGTAGTTCTCTTCCCATGTGATGACGTTGTTGTAGTAGGGCATGAAATTCATCCATGCCAGATTGCTTTCAGCACCGCCACCAGCAACAGGTTTCTGGACCACGATCTGGTATCCAGCTTGTTGCAAGGCTTCGAGGTTCTCTTGTGTGAAATCCAAAGTCAATTGATAGGTGCCCATCTGCTTCCTTTCTGATGAAGAACCTTTGCATCTAGTGCTCAATGTATCACCAGTTCGTTCTTCATGACATCCTGCTTGCGATGTTGGCATCATAAGCCCCCCATTTGAAAGGCTTCATCAGGGAAAACCCTATCTAGGGGTTCAGGGCTCGGGTGGTGTTGCGGATCACCATGTGGGTGGGGACCACCGTCCGGCACCTGGAGACCGTTTCGCCCCGGATCAGGCCCATCAGGCCATTCATGGCTGCGGCTGCCATTTCCTGTGTCGGATGGTGCACAGTGGTCAGACCCCCTGCAATGAACTCAGAACCCAGAATGTTGTCAAAGCCGACCAGAGAGAGGTCCTCTGGAACCCGAATGCCTGCTTGCACCAGATCGCTGTGCAGCAAGATGGTTTGCAAATCGGTTGCTCCCACCACTCCGGTCACTTCGCCGTTCTGAAACAGGGAAAGGATGGTCTGGGGATCTTCCGTATGCAGACGTTCATCGGGTGTGAGTCCTGCTTTTTTGAGGGCGTTCTGATACCCCTGATGGCGCATGCTGAAGTGCTGGTTCGGGCTTTTCTCACCGGGTCCGAAAAAGGCAATTTTCTGGTGTCCCAGAGACAGCAGGTGCTCGGTGGCCAGTGCTGCTCCACCTTTATGGTCGATGTCAGCGTAACCCACACCTGGCGGGACATCCTGCGTCCAGAGCGCCATCATTTTGATGCGTCTGGGATCCAGTTTGGTCAAAAGGGGGTGCTGAATGGTGGGGTTGGTGCGCAAAATCAGACCTTCCACCCGGCCATCCAGAAAACGGTGGGCGATGTCCTCAGAGGGATGGGTGGACTCGGGATACACCACAAAAGCGGTGTTGTGGATGCGTGCCGCTTCAGTGAGTCCTGAAAGCAGGGCACCATCAAAAGTCAGGTGCACGGTCTGGATGCTGTCCATCTGTGAATTCAGTCGCAGGTGCATGGACCGGCCCGAGGAATCAAACTCGTTGAGGACCACCCCGATCATTCCACTGCGTTTGCTGCGCAGGTTCTGTGCGCTGACATTGGGCACATAACCCAGTTCCTCAGCGGCTTTGCGAACCCGTTCTACTGTGTCACGGGACACCCGGTACTCGGGACTGTTTCCGGTCAGCACCTTGGACACGGTGGCCGAACTGACTCCGGCGGCTCTGGCAACGTCTTTGATGGTCACGATGGTCATGGTCACCTGAAAATTGGGACTGGCAGGATGCCAGAGGGAATGGGGAACAGGATTTACTGTAGCACGGCGAGGAGGCTTTGCCTGCCGAGGGCACAGGGCCGAGAGCTGAGGGCTTTGTAGGGGCACAGCGTGCTGCGCCCAATGGCAGGAATCTCAGATATGGCCTGTAGGGGCGAGGCATGCCTCGCCCAGTGGCAGAAATCTCAGATGTGCGTCGCCCAGAGGCCAGAATTTGGGGTCAGGGCAACTGCGACCCCTTGTTTTGCACAGGAAGGCATGCCTCGCCTTCTTGCATCGATTTCCCAAACTTTGCGAAACCGATTTCTCTCAATGTACCCGAGTTTGAACCCGAGGTCAAGAAGATGGCCTTGGGTTGCTCTGGGTCACAAAAATCCTAGCCTAGTTTTCGCTCTGGATCGGCCTAAATCGGGGGTTTCGGCAAGCGGAATAAGGGAAAGCCCTTGACAAAATCCAGAGAAAAGCGCATAAAGAAAAGCGAAATCGTTTTCTCAAAACCAAACAGGAGTTGTCCCATGAAGAAAACCCTCTTCAGCATGACCGTCTTGCTCGCCCTCAGTGCCGCCCACGCCGAAAAACTCACCATCTGGACTGGACTCGATGGAAAAGAGCTGGAATGGCTCACCCAGACCGCCAGAGACTTTGCCAAAACCAAAGAAGGGGCTGGAGTCACCGTCGATGTGGTGGTCGTTCCCTACAACGAGATCGACAACAAACTGAAGCAAAGTGCCCCCACAGGCACCGGACCGGACCTCCTCGGCCTGCTGCCCCACGACCGGGTTGGAGCCCTCGCCACGGCTGGAGTGCTGGAACCCGTGGCCCAATACCTGGACGCCAAAACCAAAAGCGACACCCCAGAGAGCGCTCTGGACGCCATGAGCTACAACGGCAAACTGTTTGGTTTTCCCGCTTTCGGTGAAGCCGTTGCCATCGTGTACAACAAGAAACTGCTGCCCGGAGGCATTCCCAAAAACTGGAGCAGTTTCATTTCCACCAGCCAGAAACTCACCAACCCCCAGAGCCAGCAGTTTGGTTTCCTCACCAACATCACCCTGCCTTACACCGTTTACGGGTTCTACTCCGCGATGGGGGCTTACGTGTTTGGCAAGAAGGCCGATGGCAGCCTGAACCCTGCCGACATCGGTCTGGGCAACGCTGGAGCCGTCAAAGGGGCACAACTGCTTGCCGACATGCGCTTCAAACAGAACCTGATCCCCGCAGGTGCCGAAGCCACCGACGTGCAAAAAGACCTGTTCACCAAAGGCAAACTGGCCATGTGGCTCACTGGCCCATGGGACATCGGCGATGTCAAAAAGGCGGGAATTGATTACGGCGTGGGTGTGCCCCCCAAACCCACCGGAGCCAAAGGCAAATTCTCTCCCTTCGTGGGCATTCAGGGCATCCTGATGAACGCTTACGGCAAAAACAAAACCAAAGCAGCGCAGCTTGCCAAGTACCTGACCAACAGCCAGAACCAGATCGACATGAACACCATCGGCGGACGCATCCCGGTTTCCAAGACGGCTGTGCGCAAACTCAAAAACGATCCGGTGGTTGCTGGATTCGGTGCAGCCATCGCCGCAGGCACCCCCATGCCCAACATCCCCGAGATGGGCAGCGTCTGGAGCCCCTGGAACAACGCCATCACCCTCAGCGTGAAAACCGCCAATGCGGACATTCAGGGGTTGCTGGGCAAAGCCGTTTCGCAGATGGGCAAATAAGGGCTGAGGGCCGAGTGCCCAGAGCCGAGAGCATCTGCAGGGCTTTGGCAATGGCTTTATGGAATTTCCGAAGCTGAAGCCTCTGCATGCTTTTTGCCCTCTCTTGGTCTTAAAACGTGCTTGCGGGGCGGCCTTCTTGACCCTGACTACGCGCCTTGGGGACGGCCCCTACGGCGCTGGGTCGCCGCTTCGCACTGACCGCTCGGCCCTCGGCTCTCGGCACTTGGCTCTCGGCACTTGGCCCTCGGCACTTGGCTCAATCAATGAACCTCCCCATTCCCATTTTCTGAGAGGACCCCCCATGAAACGCACCCTGCAACCCAAACCCCAACTGGACCACCCGGCCCTGATGGTGCTGGCCCTGACTTTGCTGCTGGGGCTGTGTGTGCTGCTGTCTTACCTCGGGGTGCAACTGGTGCACCTGCTGTCCGGTTACCAGTTGCCCACCTGGATTGCCCTGCTGCTGGCCGGAGCTTTGATGGTTCCGGTGGCTTTTTTCCTGAACCGGAAACTTCCCGGCATCCGTCCGTGGATGTATTTGCTTCCCTCCACCCTTTTCTTGCTGGCCTTCACCGGTTATCCGCTGGCGATGACCGTGTACTACAGCTTCACCAATTATTCCGCTGCCCACTCGGGTCGTCCGGACAGTTCCACCCAGATGACCGCCACCTTTGCAGGCAACACCTTGCAGCTTGGCGAAAAGATCACCCAGTTGCGCTGCCCAGAGGGCCAGTGCGTGGGTGAAATTCTGGAAATTCAAGGGGTCCAGAAGGGCAACCCTGTGACCGTGCGCTCAGAAATTGCTGCGGCCTCGGGTCAGGCGGTCACCCTGGTCAAAGCCTTGCCAGAGGGCTTCTCGGCGCAGACGGTGCGCCGTGTGAACAAGGTCAGCTTTGTGGGCGTCCAGAACTACGAACAGGTGCTCGGGAAAGCCCGCACCCAACTGCTGCCTTTGCTGGGCTGGAACGTGCTTTACGCCCTCATCACCACTGCGGTGAACCTCGGATTTGGGGCACTGCTGGGCATTTTGCTGCACAACAAAAAACTGAGAGGCCGCAATTTATACCGTTCGATTTTGATCCTGCCCTGGGCCATTCCGGCCATCATTTCCATCCAGATGTGGCAGGTGCTGCTCAACACCAACTTTGGTGCCGTGAACCGTTTGCTCGGGATGCTGGGCATGAACCCGGCCCCTTGGCTGGAAGATCCACTCTGGGCCAAAACCGCAATTGTGCTGGTCAGTTTGTGGATGAGCTTCCCCTACTTCATGACCGCCACCCTCAGCAGCCTGTCCACCATTCCAGACGAACTTTACGAGGCTGCGGAGGTGGATGGTGCCACCCCTTTCGAGCGCTTCCGTTACATCACCCTGCCCATGCTTTCCACCTCTTTTGTGCCCATTGCATTGTCTGCATTTGCGGCGGGTTTCAACAACATCACCCTGATTTTCCTCCTGACGGGTGGCGGACCGGCCATCAACGTGGACGATCCCACCGCCCAGAGCACCGACATTTTGCTCTCCTGGGCCTACAAAACCGCCTTTGTGTACGGTGGGGGAGAGCAGTACGGACTGGCCAGTGCCATTGCCGTGGTGATCGGGGTGCTGACCGTCCTGATTTCCGTGGTGAACTTCAGCGTGTCCGGGGTCTTCAAAGAAGCCAAAAACACCGAATCCCAGAACTCAGGCTGGACGTTGCCTGCTCCAGTCAAAACCGCTCTGGGTTGGCTGGCTGTGCTGGTCATGGTGGTCTTCCTGATCCGCACAGTGCTGCAACTGAAAAGCACCGTTGGGATGCCGTCTTTCGCCATCTACTTTCAGCCCGGAGGATGGCTTTACGTGGTGCTCGGGTTTGTGCTGCTGGTGCTGCTGGTCTCTGGAGTCATGTTCCTGATTGCCCGCAAAAACCAGAAATCTTTCGTGAACGTGTTCCTGTCCACCCTCACCCATGCGGTTCTGGTCGTGACGGTTCTGGCCGTGCTTTACCCGGTCATTTACGTGCTGGCCGCTTCCTTTGACCCCCTCAACCGCCTGAGTCAGGCATCTCTGGGTGGCCCCGAGGAACCCCTCTTGGTGCGTGCCCGAGTTTTGCCTTCCCTGACCGGCCTGAGTTTTGCCAACTACCAGAGCCTCTTTCAAGGGGTGCAGGTGCAGGCGTGGCAGTGGGGAGCACTCATCCTCTCTGGTGTGGTTTTTCTGGCTTCACAGGTGCTCAGGTTTGTGGGTGCCAGAGGTGCGGCAAGTGAAAAACGCTCCTCTGTGATGGGTTACGTGACCCTTGGACTGGTGGCCCTGTTCGTGATCACCCTGAGCCCTGCCCAATTCACCACCGACAATCCCGCCTCCAAATTCCTCCTGTGGGTCAGGAACACCCTGCTGATCTCGGGTTTCACTGGACTGGTCACCCTTGCACTCACCACCACCGCTGGATACGCTCTGGCCCGCATGAAATTCAAAGGGCGCATGCAGTTCCTGATGGTGATCATCTTCCTGCAAATGTTCCCCGGTCTGCTCGGTCTGATCGCCATTTACAGCCTGATGAACACCCTCGGACTGGTCAACACCTTCTCTGGCCTGATTCTGGCCTACACCGGAGGCATCATCGCTTTCGCCACCTGGATTTACAAAGGCTACGTGGAAAGCCTGCCCCACAACCTCAACGAAGCCGCTCTGGTGGATGGTTGCACCCCATGGCAGTCCTTCACCAGAATCATCCTGCCCCTCTCTGGCCCGATGCTGGTCTTCATCTTCCTGCTGCAGTTCATCGGGTCTTACGCCGAATACTTCCTGGCGAATGTGCTTTTGACCGGCGCTGAAAACTGGAACATCGGGGTGGGCCTGCGTTCTTTCGCCAGCAACCAGTTCACCGTGCAGTACGGACCTTTCACCGCAGCTTCGGTGCTGGGAGCCCTGCCGATTGTGCTCTTGTTCTTCTCCTTCCAGAAAATTTTCATCTCTGGCTCGACCAGTGGTGCGGTGAAGGAATGAAGCCATCAGCGGTCAGCCGTCAGCTTTCAGTGAGAAGGGCTTTGGCGCAGGCTTTTTGTGCGCATGCAGGCAAACCTTGGCTGGATGGTATCCGTATGGGATTTCGCTGATCCAGAGCCAACGCTTCACAAAATCTTTCTGCTGACCGCTGATCGCTTTTTGCCCCCCCTCCCACACCCTACAAGCCAAACAAGGAGCCCCATGTCACGTTTGCACCTCCCCCTCAACACCCACTGGGAATTCATTCCTGAAGACCATCCAGAGTTTGCCACCCGCCAGTACACTGGCCCTTCCACAGAAGTCAGTGTTCCGCACACCGTCAAGGAAGTCCCACACCACAATTTCACCGAGGCCGAGTACAGCCTGATCTCGTGGTACCGCCGCGACCTGAGCATTCCAGAGGCGTTCTCTGGCAAGCGCTTGATCTTGCATTTCGATGGGGTGATGCTGGCTGCCGAGGTGTTCCTCGATGGGGTCAAACTTGCAGAGCACCGGGGCGGATTCACCCCTTTTCAGGTGGACCTCACCGACCATGTGGTGCCCGGAAAAACCCACCTGCTGGCTGTCAGGGTGGATTCCAGAGAACGCACAGACATTCCGCCTTTCGGAAACCTTGTGGATTACATGACCTTTGGAGGCATTTACCGCGAAGTGCACCTGAAAGTGCTGGACCCCCTGCACATCGAAAACGTGTTCTTTAAAGGGCAGGATGTGCTCTCGGGCCTTCCCTCTGCCGAAATCGAAGTGACCGCCTTGAACACCGGAATCATCCCCGAGGAGGTTGCTTTGACCGTTGAATTGCAGGATCACACAGGGCAAACGGTCTCTGTTGTGCAGGAGGTGCGGACCTTCGAAGCTGGCCCCTCAGTGCACACCCTGAGGTTGCTGGACCTGACCGGAATTGAACTCTGGGACATCGAAAACCCTGTGCTCTACACCCTGAAAGTGCATCTGGGCACCAGAGACCGTCTGGACACCCGCGTGGGTTTCCGTGAAAGCGAATTCCGCACGGACGGTTTCTATTACCTGAACGGCAGAAAAGTCACTTTGCGGGGCATGAACCGCCACCAGACCTACCCCTACATTGGTGCTGCTGCCCCAGAGCGTTTGCAGAAAAAAGACGCCGACCTGATCAAATTCGATCTGGGCTGCAACATGGTCCGCACCAGCCATTACCCCCAGAGCCCGCACTTTCTGGACCGCTGCGATGAAATCGGCCTGTTGGTGTTCACGGAAATGCAGGGCTGGCAGCACATCGGAGATCAGGATTGGCAGGACCTGTCTGTGGACCTCCTGCATGATCTGGTGGTTCGGGACCGCAACCACCCCTCCATCGTTTTGTGGGGGGCCCGGGTCAATGAAAGCCCGGACCACACCGACTTTTACACCCGCACCAACCGTCTGGTGCACGACCTTGATCCGACCCGGCAAACCGGAGGGGTGCGGTGCTTCTTTGGCAGTGAACTGCTCGAAGACGTGTACACCATGAACGATTTCGCAGCCACCCTCACCCCATACCATGACCGTGCCCCCCGGTATCTGGTCACCGAGTATTCCGGCCACATGTTCCCCACCAAGAGTTTCGATCAGGAAGAACGGGTGGTGGCCCACGCCCTCAAACACGCAGGCATCCTGAACCAGATCGGGGCTCTGGGGATCGCTGGGGGCATTGCATGGTGCGCTTTCGATTACAACACCCACGCGACTTTCGGCAGCGGAGACCGCATCTGTTACCACGGGGTGATGGACATCTTCCGTCAGCCCAAATTTGCCGCCCACCTGTACGCCAGCCAGCAATCCCCAGAGCACAAAAAAGTCCTTTTCGCGGCGACTTACTGGACCCGGGGGGATGTCAACGAGGGCTTGATCAGTCCGGTGTGGATTTTCTCCAACCTGGACCGTGTGGAGGTGTACGTCTCGGGCAAACTGGAAGGCGAGGCGGTCAGGGCCACTGACGAATACCCGCACCTCGAATACCCCCCTTTCAAAATGCAGAACATCTCTGGCGGATGGGGCGAGAATTTCGGTGCACTGGAACTGCGCGGATACCTCGGGTCTGAAGTGGTCGCCACCCATCACCTTGCTGCAGACGGCATCCCCCAGAAACTGGTCTTCGAGGCCGATGACCCGGTGATCCATGCCGATGGGGCAGACCTCACCCGCCTTTCCCTGCGCATCACCGACGAATACGGCAACACCCTGCCTTTCGCATGGGGTCCAGTGCTGCTGGACATCGATGGCCCCGGTGTGTTGGTCGGTGAGCACCCTCTGGTCCTGCCCGGAGGTCAAGGGGCCGTGTACCTTCGCAGCACCCGGATTCCCGGCACCGTGACCGTAACCGCCAGAGCACAGGGCTTGCCTGCTCAGACAGTGCAGGTTCGCACGCAGGAGCGTGCTGCAGAAGGCAGAAAGCTGAAGGCAGAAGGCCTTTTGAGTTTGTGAGATGCTGCTGGTCCCATCCAGGTTCTTATATTCAGCGAAAGCTTGAGCTTTTCATTTTCATGCCTTCTGCTTTCTGCCTTTGGCCTTCTGCTTCCCAATAAGGAGACCCCCCAATGAAAAAACCCCTCATCACCCTTGCCCTCGTTTCCCTCTCGGTCGGTTGCAGCAATGCCCGAACCCCTGACCCGCTTCCCAAGTTCATAGGAGGTGCAGACGCCTCTTACGTGACCCGGGTGGAAGACAAAGGCGGGGTCTACAAAGACCCTGAAGGCAAGCCCATTGATTTCTTCAAAGCCCTGAAAGACAGCGGAGTGAATCAGGTGCGCTTGCGGGTCTGGAACGATCCCACGGAGGGCTACAACAACCAGTGGGACACCCTGAAACTGGCAAAACGGGCCAAAGATGCTGGGCTCGGGTTGCTGCTGGACTTCCATTACTCGGATTTCTGGGCGGATCCTGCCCACCAGACCAAACCAGACGCATGGAAAAAACTCAATCTCACTGAACTCAAGTTTGCGGTGCGCCAGTACACCCGTTCGGTGGTCCAGAGCCTGATCGATCAGGGCACCCCTCCAGACATGGTGCAAATCGGCAATGAAATTTCAGCAGGAATGCTCTGGAACGAGGGGCGCGTGTACCATCCAGAGCAGGACTTCAACACCGACAAGCAGTGGAATCAGCTTGCAGACCTCATCAAAGCAGGGATCTCTGGTGTGAAAGATGCAGGCTCAGATGCCAGCATTGTGGTGCACATCGACAAGGGGGGCAGCAACACCGAAGCCCGCAACTTTTACGACAAACTGGTGGCGCGTCAGGTGCCTTTTGACACCATCGCCCTGTCTTACTACCCTTACTGGCATGGACCTCTGGACAAACTCAAAGAGAATGTCCGTGACCTGATGGAACGTTACAACAAGGACGTGATTCTGGCCGAGACCGCTTACCCTTTCACTCTGGCATGGAACGACTGGACCAACAATGTGATTGGCCTTCCTGAGCAGCTTCCTGCCACCTATACACCCACTCCAGAGGGCCAGAAACAGATGCTTCAAGACCTGATTGCTGCCCTGAAATCCGTGCAGGGCAAGCACCGCACAGGGGTGTTCTACTGGGGTGGAGAATGGATTTCCACAGGCCCAGAGGACACCTCGGGTTCCAGCTGGGAAAATCAGGCCTTGTTCGACTTTGAAGGAAAAGCTTTGCCTGTGCTGGGTGCTTTCAAGGAGTGATAGGCCATGGGTCGGACCATCAGGTGCTTTTCGATTTCTCGGACAGGGAATTGCCTGTGCTGAGGGCGTTTTTGAACCCTTGAATGAAGAAAGGAGCCTGAAAAGGCTCCTTTTTCTGTTCCCGTTCAATCAGACAAGCTCAGATTCAATCCTTGGGAGCCTTGTGGATGGTTTGCAATGTTTGGGGTACCATGGTTTCATGGGAAATTCGTTATTCAACAAACCATCCACAAAAAAACAGAACCTCAAAGAAATCTTGTCCTATGTTGCTCTAGGACTGCTTTTGGTTTGCAGTTTGGCTGTGGGACTTTTGCTGGATGGGCATGTGAAATGGGGTTTGTTGTGGTGCTTTGTTTGGTTGGGCTGCACCCCCGTTTTTTACGGCCTTTTTGAGAACCCTCTCAATTCTCCTGCTTTCTCTGATTATAAAATTGAATTTACATCCAATGGGATCAGAAGCAGGGATCGTCTGGGTTGGTTTGAATTGTCTTGGAGCGAGATCGAAAAGGCTGTTTTTTACCATCAGCTTAACGGTTGTATCCATAGGGTTGTGTTTCACTTGAAAAATGGAGAAAAGCACGGAATTGTTGTGCCTCAAAAAATGCTGACCTTAGAAAGCGAAATCAAAAGGCGATTACCACAAGACAAGTGGTTGGACAGAGGATTTTCTGCTGGTCAGCCTGTAGGTTTGATGATTTCGCTTCAGGCTACACTGACTTCCCTTTTGGCAGCTGGTTTTTTCTACTTGGAATACAAGATTGAGCTTCACAAGTGGGTGCCCATTTATCTTCCGCTGGCTTTGATGGCTCTGTATCAATTCAATGATTTAACGATTTACAATCGATATGTCAAAAAACACCAAAAATGGGTGCTGGTGGGTGTTGTTTTGGCGTTTTTGCCCATTCTGGTTGCTGTGATGAATCACTTTGCGCTGGGGTCTTAAAATGAATTGAGCCATCTATTTTGTATTTTTTATGAGGCACCTTTGGGTGCCTTTTGTTGTCAATGATGATTTATTCATGATGTGGAGACCGTTGAATGGAGTGAGATGGGTTTATTGCATTTTTGAAATTCCAAGTGCTCTCATCAATCCACCCAGGATTGGAGAGAGCACTTGCCGTTGACGTTCCAAATGGTTGAGGACGGAAGATTTGGAGGTTCGCCAGGGTTTTTCTTGGGATGCATCCCCATCTCAGGCCAAACTGAATTTTCTTCTCAGAAGGTAGGGGCAGATTTCAAGCATTTGGCAAAGAAACCAAAGTTGACTTGTCCGGGTGGGTGATTCAGGCACCAGAGGTTTCTTTTGGCTCCTCTCATTCCACGGACAAACGCAGCAAGGTGTCTTGCAGCCATGCCAGATCGGCTTTCAGAAGGTTCAGTTGTCTGGAGACCGTCAAATCCACCCCGAGCAGTCCCCGCCCGATGCTGCCTTCGTGAACAGGGACTTTGTGCAGCCCCTCAATTTGTTTTTCGAGCAGTTTGGCCCGGTCTTGCAGCAAGGTGAGGACTTCTGCGTGGGGCAACTGGTTCATGAACAGCATCCCGAGGTTGCCGTACTCGGGCATGGGATCGGGCTGTGAGAGGTGCACCCGTAGCAGGTCCAGAAAGTGCTGTTCGCCTTTTTCGGTGAGGCCGTACACCTTGCGGGTGGGCCTGTTGCCGGATTGTTCGCTGTGGGATTCAATCAGGCCGCTTTTTTCCAGTCGGTCCAGAGCAGCATAAGCGGTGGCTTTTTTCAGGTCGGTGAAGTGCCCGAGGTTCTTTTCGATGAAGTCGTGCAACTGGTACCCGTGTTGCCGTTCGCCTTTGAGGAGACCAAGCAGCAGCAACGTGTTGGGA
This sequence comes from Deinococcus misasensis DSM 22328, assembly GCF_000745915.1. Classification (NCBI taxonomy): domain Bacteria; kingdom Thermotogati; phylum Deinococcota; class Deinococci; order Deinococcales; family Deinococcaceae; genus Deinococcus; species Deinococcus misasensis. The sequence goes on along the minus strand of NZ_JQKG01000055.1, from coordinate 4,619 downwards.
TCGGGGGTCATGCCCCCAGAATAGTCCAGACTTGACCATTTTGCCAATTTGCATTACAGTCAAAAGTGAATAGTCAATCATGACTATTCTGAAGTTGATCAGTCAATCCCATTCCAATTGCACCTGACCTCTGGCAGGTGGACACCACGTTTTGTCCATTCAAGGACCACAGGAGAATCATCATGTTCCTAGCCCTGCGCGAATTGCAGCACCACCGTTTCCGTTCCTTTTTGCTGGGCAGCATCGTCTGCCTTATCGCCTTCATGGTGTTCATGCTGACGGGTCTCACACGGGGGCTGTCGTTTGACAACGCAGCCCTTCTCTTGACCACGCCAGCCACCCACTTCATCACCACCACAGATGCTGGAGGGGTCTTCAACCGCTCCTTCATCGATCCTCAAACCGTGAAAACCCTGCAAGACCAGAAAGAGGGGCAGGTGGCCCCTCTGGCCCAGAGTTTCATCAGCCTGAACCATCAGGGAAAACAACTCAGTGCAGTGATGCTCGGACTGGACCCTGAATCGTTCATGGCCCCCAGAGCCTCTGAAGGAACTGCCCTTGCAGCAGACAGTGAAGGGGCAGTGATCGACCAGTCTTTCCAGAAAGAAGGAGTGAAGGTCGGTGACACCCTCACCCTCAAACCGGGAGGGGAAACCCTCAAGGTGCTCGGGTTCACCGGGCAGGCCAGACTGAACCACCAGCCTGTGGTTTTCGTGACCCTCAAGGTCTGGAACACCCTCAACCCTCGGGCCAGAGGGACCCTCAGCGCAGTGGCCCTCAAAGATCCCGCTGAAACCCTGAAGCTGCCAGAGGGCGTGAAAATGCTGACCCGCGCAGAAACCCTGCAAGAATTGCCCGGCTACAAAGAAGAACTGGGCAGCCTGACCATGATTCAGGTGTTTCTGGTGGTGGTGGCCGCTTTCGTGATGGCTGTGTTCTTCTACGTGCTGACCCTGCAAAAAACCAGCCAGTTCGGCCTCCTGAAAGCGATTGGGGCCACCACCCGCACCCTTGCCACCAGTTTGATTGCCCAGATGCTGATGCTCACCACTGTGGCAGTGGTTCTGGCTGCTCTGGTGACCCTTGGCATGGTTTCCCTGCTGCCAGAGGGGATGCCCTTCCAACTCACCCTGTCCACGGTGCTTTCGGCCTCTGGCCTGCTGGTGCTGGTCGCTTTGCTGAGCAGCCTGCTGAGTTTGCGCAGCATTGCCAGAGTGGATCCCCTGATTGCCATTGGCACTGCTTCTTGAAAGGAAAAACCATGACCTACACCATGCTTTCTGATGTGACACCCTCCACCCCACTGAAAACCGCTCTGGAACTGCAAGGGGTCTCCAAGACCTACATGGACGCAGGCCAGACCATTGTTGCCCTGTATCCCACCAATTTCACCGTGAAGTCCGGTGAACTGGTGGCGGTCAAAGGCCCGAGTGGGAGCGGAAAAAGCACTTTCCTCTCTATTGCAGGTGCCCTGCTCAAGCCCACCACCGGACAGGTGCTGATTCAAGGACAGGACATCACCCACCTGCACCCATCCAAGTTGCCGGGGTTCCGGTTGCAACACCTCGGATTTGTCCTCCAGAGCAGCAACCTGATTCCCTACCTGACCGTCCGTGAGCAGCTCACTCTGGTCCCCCGTCTGGCTGGGCTTACAGGGAAACAGATCGATCAGCAGGCAGATCAACTGCTGGAAGACCTCGGGCTTTCTGCACGCAGGAATCACCATCCAGATCAGCTCTCTGGAGGGCAGAAACAACGGGTCGCGATTGCCAGAGCCCTGATGAACAACCCCGGTCTGGTGCTTGCAGACGAACCCACCGCCAGTCTGGATGGGGCTCGGGGCCGGGAGGTGGTAGAGATGCTGCGTGCACAGGTCCACCAACAGCAGAGGGCCGCAGTGATGGTCACCCACGATGACCGGGTGCTGGACCTGTGTGACCGGGTGGTGCACATCATCGACGGCAAATTGCAGGAATAACTGGACCCGAAAAAAGCCGTCCCCCTGAAAAGGGGGGCGGCTTCAAGCGTGCGAGAAGCAGGGGGTGGCGAGAAGCAGGGGTTACTTCAGCACACCCCAGAGTTTCAGGCGGTCCTGCACCAACTGGGTCATCAGGTCATTGTATTTGCTGAGTTGCTTGTCCATCACGTTCAGCATTTCGTCGTAAATGGCATCAAAGTCTTTGGGATCGGCCAGAATGGCTCTGGGGATGTATTTGCGGGTGATTTCCTGTTCACGGTTCCAGAATTCCGAGAGTGCACTGTCCTGAGGAACCGGAATGGACCATGCAGCAGCCCACGGGATGGGTTTGAACTGGTTGGCTTTGGGCAGCAAATCGCCCCAGAATTTGACTTTGTAGGCTTTCAGGGCAGCTTTTTCGGCGTCGGTGTAGCCGTCCAGAATTTGCTCTGGGAAATTGGTGGTGTAGTAGTTGCCACTCTTGTCTTTGACCCCGTCGCCATAACGCAGGGAGATGCTGTAGTTTCCGATGCCGGTTTCTCTGGTGAAGGCTGCAGGGTCTTTCTTGCGAAGTTCTTCGTATTTGGGAAGGAATTCGCGTTTGCCGTTCACCACACGGTAATGCTTGCCTTCGATGCCCCAGTTGTTGAGGATCTGGCCTTCATCGCTGGACAAGAAGTCAAGGAACTTGAGGATCTTGGCGGGGTCCTTGGCAGACTTGGTGATCCCCACGCCATAACCGCCACGGAAGCCGGTGGGTGCGTTGTAAGCGGCTTTGATTCCCGTTTTCAGCACAGCAGGGAACCGTCCGTACATCTGGTCCAATTTGCCTGCGGCTTTCAGAGAGTTGACGGCATCTCCGATCTGCCAGTTGGCATCGATCAGGCCGACCACCCGACCAGAGGCGATCTTGGAGAGGTACTGGTCGTACTTCTGGGTGAAGGATTCTTTGTCCAGCAGGCCAATGTCGTTCATGTGGTTGAGCCACCTGAAGTATTCGCGTTCCTCGGGTTTGAAGAAGTGGGGTTTGGCTTTGTAGGTTTTGGGGTCCACGTACCATTCGCCGTCGTCCCATCCGCCCGTGGCCCAGAAGGCAGGGTTGGTGACCGTGATCACGAAGCGCCAGTCGTCTGCCAGCAGGGTCAAACCGATGGTGGGCTTGCCGTCTGCGGTTTTGGGGTGTTTCTTGACGTAATCGGCAATGACTTTTTCAAAGTCTTTGAGGGTTTTGACTTTGGGGTATTTCTGTTCTTTCAATGCCCCGAGTTGCAGCTTGAACCAGGCATCGTTGTCGAAGTACACCTGTCCGATGGTGTCGTTGTTGGGGATGAAGTAAATGCCCTGATCTTTGTTGGAAAACTTCATGCGGTTGAGCTGGTTTCCAATGACTTTTTTGATGTTTGGGGCGCTCTTGTTGATCATGGAGGTGAGATCAAGCATGGCTCCAGCATCGATCAACACCCCTGCTGCACCTTTTGGAGCGATGATGTCAGGATACTGACCCGAGGCGGCAATCAGGTTGATCTTCTGGTCGGGGTCTCCTACGGCAAATTCGGCTTTGAGGAGCACCCCGGTGCGTTTGGTGATTTCCTTGCCGACATCGTCTTGCATGTTGACCCAGTTGGAGTTGGTGTCGGCAAAAAACCCGGTGATGGTGGTGACGCTCTGGGCGGAGGCCAGAGAAGAGGTCAGACCAAGGGCCATGAATCCGGAAAGCAGAACAGCAGAGGTTTTTTTCATGCGTTTCTCCTGAAACAACAGTGGAGGGAACCTGCAAACCAGTGGTGGGCAGGTGGGGCTTTGGGGCGGTCAGGGCTGTGGGGGAACAGTCCATTCAATCGAAACGATTCGAATTCGAAGCCTCCTTGAAAGTGGACAGCATGGACCGTCCACCAGATCAACTGTGGGTGGTGCTCAATTGGAATCTATGAACATTTTTAACTCGAATCGATTCGAAATGCAAGAGGGGATTCACCGATCTGGAGTCGGCCCAAAATCAACCGCTTTTCCAGACAACACCTTGCACCTCAAAATCCACAGGTTTTCAGTTCATCAATGGTCTTTTGGCATGCCATTGGCCTGACAAGCAAGTGACCACATCCCGAACAAACACAAGCGAAGGGTCAGGTGTGTGGCCTCAGGATGTTCCCTCAGAAATCCACCAGGGTAAGCGCAAAGTCGCTGTCAGGCCATACCAGCACCAAGAGCGATCAGCCATCAGCCGTCAGCAATAAGGAAAGTTTTCTGGCTGCCTTTTGAACTGAAACTCTGAGTGGCTCTCAGCTTGTGTCTTTTTGTTTTCTGTTTGCCAAAGCCTTTTGGTGAGCTTTTTGCTGAAAGCTTGTGTGTTGAGTTCATTTGGAGCGCACAATGAACTTGGTCAAGCCCTCAGGCCCCAGAGTCCGTTGAAAGCTAAGAGCCAGAGCTCGTCACTCAGATCGGACGGGCCTGAGAAGCTGATCCAAAGGTCGGACGTTATCTAAGGCATCAGAGCCTGTACACAAGACAGTCCCGACGGTCAGCGGCTTGACGATTCCATTCTAGGAGGAAAACGCATGCAAGTCATCGGTGTCGATATTGCTTGTGACAGTTTTGTGGCCTTTCATCCCCAAGACCAAACCCCCCAGAGCTTCGAGAACACCCCCAAAGGCTTTCCGTGCTT
>NZ_JQKG01000054.1 GCF_000745915.1 Deinococcus misasensis DSM 22328 | reverse complement strand
TCTACAGATCACCTTTGTAGAAGGCCTGGCAGAGAACCTCTATGTCAATGTAAGGGGTTATGGTCAGGATCCTGATTTCGCGGCTGACTGGCCATTGGCACCGTTCAGCCGGGGGGAGGTAGAATCGCTGCTTCTGGATCGGGAATTGCTGTGGTTTGAGGACCACCGACCTGTGACAGAGGAAGCAGATCTGGTGCTGACGTCAGGTGTAAGTGCCATGTTTCATGAGGGACAGTTATTCCGCTGGAATATGGGGACCTGGGAACAAAAGAGGGTCAAACTTTTCCAGCAGTTTTTCGGCCTCTGAACCGTCCAAAACTTCATCAAATTCCCCAAGGGTCAATAAGCCAAAGCCTTTTTTGCCCTCGGCTCTCAGCTCTTGGCCCTCGGCGGGGTCGCAGGCCCCTTCTAAGCCCTTCTGCGTAAACCCCCTCCTCCATGTGGCAGACGAAAAAACCTGACCTCCCCCCTATCCTGAGACCATATGACCAACCATTTTCAAGCCATCGGATTTCCGGTTTCCTCTCAGGACGATTTTTTCCGGCTGGCCCAGAGGACTTTTGAAGAGGGCCAGCACATCAGCATCCCACAAGGACATTACGTGTTCTGGAATGTTGGTCAGGGCATCGAGTTGTGGGGTCAGGTGGATCAGGAAGGGCACTTTGTGGGCCTGAATCCGCATTTCTCGGGGCGTTCCAGAATCAGCATGGGCCTGACCAGCAAAATCGAGAGTCCCAGAGAGGACCTCGATGGAGCGTATTATGCGTGGGCAGGAGCACAATCTGGACCAGAGGATGGGGATTATCCGGTGCTGTTTGATTGTCCGGATTTTCTGGTCCATGCCCGGATGCTGCTGCCCAGCATCCACCGGGTGCAGATGGCTGCCTTTGCCCATGAGGTGCAGGTGTTTTCTGATGAGGCGCATTACCACGGGTCACAAGGGCAAGGGGTGGCATTTGCTGCGGAGTCTTTCATTCCCTCTGGTCTTTTTGGGGATCAGGCGCAGCCTTATGGGATGCTGACCGGGGTGGTGCTGCATGCCTTCACCATCACCAATCCGGTCACGAACCAAACCTTCCAGCATGCTGTGGTGAGAACCCTTGGCGGGGAATACGACGTGGTGATCCCACCAGAGTTGCTTTACGCCGAGCTGCAACCCGGTAACATCGTGCAGGGCAGTTTCTGGCTGACTGGCAGGATTCTAGGGAACCAGATCATTCTGTGAGGCTTGGACTGAACCAGAGGGGCAATCCAAGCCCCTCTTTTGATTTCAGGGATTCAAGCGGATCTGGACCGGAAAACCAGTCTCAGGGTTGATCTCTTCCTGAAACGCTTCTCCGTAATAGGCACTGAGCACCCGAATGGTCCCTAGAATCTGCCGGTTGAGGTCTTCCAGATCTTCGGCAGGAATCCAGAGTTCTTGATGGTAACGGTCTCCCACAATCTGGATCTCGTAACGGGTGATGTACGCAGAGGGGACATCAAAAGCCGTCACGAAGCCACTGAAGGAATTCATGCGGGTGTTCCAGTCTCGGGCGATTTCTTCTGCATATTCAAAATTCAACACCGGATAGAAAATCGGCTGGTCTGGCAGCCTTGGAGGGTAAGCCTGATAACCCAACTCCTGAATCAATTCCAATTCCCGAAGCCCCACAGGTCGGTACAAGGTGACGGTTTCTGAGAGTTCTGGCCATGGCAGGGTTCTTTCGGCATTTTTGGGAAACAAGGTGTCCATCCAGCTCTGGTCGCGCATATGGATAAAGTTTAAACCAGAGCACATCAAGCCAGAGAGCGCTTTTCAGGTGTTCTCCTCTTGCAGTGAAATCAGACCTGCCAGCGTGTACTGAAATCCGCAAGACCGGTAAAAGCTTTCCAGATGCTCCTCAAAGTCCACGTGCAGCCAGTGGCATCCACGCCTTCTGGCTTCCAGGGTGGCCTGTTCAACCAGTTTTTGACCGATGCCCTGTCTCTGGAAGTCTGGGTGGACGGTGGTGTCCAGCAAGAAGGCATGCACCCCTCCGTCCCATGCCACATTGACAAAACCCACCAGTTGGTCTCCAGCGTGGGCTGTCACATGGCACAGGCTCCTTTGCAAAATCGGAGAAAAATCATGTGGCACATGGCCTTCCCATGCAAGTGCAAACAGGGCATTCAAGCTTTCCGAAGAAACAGGCGCAGAAATCCGGTATTCGATGCGAATCACCCCTCAAGCATCAACCTCCCCTGTTGCCAGAGGAGGTTGGAGCGTGTGAGAACTTCAGATCATGCTCTGGATTTTCTGGCGGAGTTGCTCTGCCAGATTGCGCTGCATGTTGGGGGTGACGCGCCAGGAGCCTTTGGTTTCAAATTCACTGACGAACATGCTGGCAAACCCTTTGGCTTTGCGGTCCACTTCGATGATCACATCAAGGTGCTCGGCAGCGGGCATGAACACCACTTCCAGTTCGGAGATGCGGCCCCTGAACTCTGGACCGGGGCTGAATTCCAGCTCCTGAATGGCCCGGTGGTACTTGTGGCCTTCGTACTCGTACTGGGAAGCACGCAGGTGGAACCCGAGCTGGGTGAGGGCCTCCAGGACAGCAGCCTGCAGGGGATTGGGAGCGATGTTCAGACGGTCGTTGTCTTTGGGGTCCACGGCTGCGGAAATGGCAGCAGCGGTGTACAGCCAGACGGGGGTGTTGTAGTAGCTGAGGGGGGTGTGATAGGGAATCTGGACCTGCACAGGGAAAGTCAGGGTCTGACCGGGTTGCACGGTGAAACGCTGGGAAACCACGGTTTCTCCGAGCACGGTGACCACGGTGCTGTCGTCGCTTTTGTACTGGCTGCACACCTGCAATTTCAGGTATTCGATTTCCTGTGCGGTGCTGCCCCCTTTGACCACGACCTGTCCTTCGGCCATTTCGCCGGGGTAGAAGCTGTTTTTGTTGAGTTGGGTGTCAATCTGCGTGGCACCCACGCCGAGCCGTGCAAGAAAGTTGCTGAACATGTCTTATCTTACGGTGTGCATTTTTGAAAAGTTCCTCAATGCTCACATCCTGCTTTCAAACGTTTTGCAAGATGGACTACAAATCTCTGGGAAGTCTTGCAGAACGGGGTTTCCTTTTGATTCTGCGAAAAACTTGACCCGCTCCAAACACCAGAGCAGCAGGCAGTGCAAACAGCATCACCACCACCCCTCCCAGAAAGCCTGCCACACTGAAGGTGGCACGACTGATGGGTGGGATCTCTGCGTGGACAGGCTCTGGCACTTCAGGTTCCAGCAGCTTTTCTCGGGCTTTTCGGGCGGCGGTTTTGGCAGCGAGGGTTCCGTATTTGTTGCTGTAGGCCCAGGTGACTTCCGCTCCAAAAAAGAACAGTTGGGCACTGAAGTACACCCAGAGCATGAACACCACCAAAGTGCCTGCTGCACCAAACGTGCTGGCCGGCGAGAAATGGGCGATGTACTGTCCAATGCCGTATTGACCAAGCACAAACAAAATGGCGGTGATGCCTGCACCAAAACTCACATCCTGCCACGACAACCGAATGCTGGGCAAAAAGCGGTACAACACCCCGAACAGCAAGGTGAACACCAGAATGCTGAGCAGGATGCTGCCCAGTTTCAGCAAAACCGTGGCATAAGGCACCACCCCGAGGTGCTCTGCAGCAAAACCTGTGACATACACGTTGGCGGTCAGGAACGCCACCGTCAAGAGGCCCATCACGATGGCCAGAATGGCAGACATCAGACGGCCCACCACCAGATGCAAAATGTCGAGGGTCTTGGGTTTGGTGTCCCAGATGGTGTTCAGAGCATCCTGAAGCTGCACAAAGAAGTTGGAGGCCGTCCAGAGCAGGATCACCACCCCAGAAATGGTGGCAGGCAAACCCGCTTGACTGGTGAGGTCCAGCACACTGCGCACACTCCCTGCAAAATTGGAACCGAAGTTTTCGGAGGCCTGATTGTATATGTTCTGTTTGATGCTTTCGGCTTCCAGAAAAAGCCCGGCCAGACCGACCGCCAGAATCAAGAGGGGACCGATGGTGAAAATGGTGTGGTAAGCCAGAGCTGCCCCCATGCGGGGCACATTGTCGGCAGAAAACGCCTGCACTGCGTCTCTGAGGACCTCAAAGGATTGCCTCAGGCCACTTGGAGAGGAGGCTTCTTCGGTGGTGGACGTTTCAGGCATGCACCCATTCTAAAAAACCCCACGGGGTCGTGGGGTAAGGATGCACACTTGCAGTTTGAGGGTTTTCCCTATATTCAGGCGTGGTTGTGCAGGGAGCGCCATGCTTCGAAGCTGGAGGGGAACAGGGGCTCAGCCAGTTGGGCCAGAGCACGGGCATACATCTGGGTTTCCCACTGGGCTCCGGGGTGGTCACGCAGGGTCAGAAAGTGAAACAGGGAACGCAGGTTGCAGGTGAAATAGAACTCGGAGTACATGGTCAGGGGCAACACGCCTCTGGCCTGCTCGCGGGTCACGCCCAGAGCAAGCAGGTCCTGATACGCCTGAAACGCCTGCTTCCATGCGTTTTCCCAGACCTGATGGGCCTGCTCCTGATCCAGACTGTCGGTGGCCTCGATGCTGGCCTGACGGTTGGATTTGGCTTGCTGGCGGAACTTCTCGGGGGTGTAGAACTGCTCAAGCACTTCCACGTAGCGGCCAGAGATTTCGTTGTAAGACACCCCAACCCGGTGGCGCATCCACTGGCGGATCACGAAGATCGGGGCAACGATTTTGAAAGTCAGACTGTTGTGCTCAAAAGGGCTGCCGTGTTCGTGCTTGAGCAGGTAACGGATCAGTTTGGCGTCTTTTTCGTCGAAAGGCAGGGTGTTGTCTCCGCCAAAGGAGACCCGCGCAGCGTTGACCACGCTTTTGTCATCACCGACATGCTGGACCAGTGCCACGCTGCCGATTTCGTCATTCAAAGGGAAAAGGACTTGCTCAAGGAGGGTCTGCGTCATACCCAAACAGTGTACCCCTGAGCTTCTGATTCGCAAAATCAGACGTCTTTACTGTGCAGCAAAAGGTTTTCTCCCATGACAGACATCTCTGCCACCACCTGAAAACCAGCCTTCTGGTAGATGTGGATGGCTCGGGAATTGTGGATGGCTGGATCAATCAAAATCCGGCTGGCTCCATACTTGTGTTCCAGCAAGTGCACAAAAGCCTGTACGGCCTGCACTCCGAGCCCTCGCCCCAACCTGTCTTCCTCTCCAATGAACAGGTCCATGCCCCAGGTGGTGCCCCGAGCATGGAGGGCAAAAGGATGCTCTGGTGTGACAGGATAAGCCTGAATGTAGCCAATGGGCTCCTCTTGCCACACGATGAGGTAAGGGTCCACATCCCAATCCAGAGCAAAATAATGGCTTTGCACGTCCTGCAACGTGCGTGCTCCATCGTCCCAGAAAGCCCGAACATGGGCTTTCTGAAGCCAGCCATGCAGCAACGCCAGATGCTCAGGTTGCAGGGGCTGAAATTGAATCGACATGGTCCAGAATGGCTTTCCACTCTGCTTCAGTCACAGGCATGACCGACAGGCGGTTGCCTTTTCTGAGCAGGAGCATGTCTGAGAGTTCAGGCAAACTTCTCAGGGTTTCCAGAGAAAGCAAGGGCAAAGCACGTACAGGCACCACATCCACCATGCTCCACCTCGGGTTTTCAGAAGTGCTCTTGGGGTCAAAGTATTTGCTCTCTGGATCAAATTGCAGGTTGTCTGGGTAGGCAGACCGGGCAATTTTGCAGATTCCTGCAATGCCCGAGGGGTTGCTGTTGGAGTGGTAAAAAAAGGCCAGATCCCCTTCCTGCATGGAACGCAGGTGGTTGCGCGCCTGATAGTTGCGCACCCCATTCCACGGTTCCTTTTGCACACGCTCAAGGTCAGGGTAGCCGAAAACGTCCGGTTCACTTTTCAGAAGCCAGTAAGCCATGCCCAAACTATACCCTCTGGTCGAGGTCCACAAAAACATGAAACCTTTGTTGGCCAAACTGCACATGAATCTTAATGTTCACAACGGTTTCTGTCATGGACAGACTTTATACTGAAGACTAATGAAAGGCTGCCTCACCTTTGTGGTTCTGATTGGCATTCTGCTGCTGGTGTTTCCCAAAGCCACCCAGCAGATACAAGAAACGTTTGTCAAACCTCCAGAGCCTGTGGTGCTGCAAAGCGGCAGTCAGGAAGATCAACTGTTCCGCACAGTTCGGGCCTCCAGTTTCAAAATCGAACGGGACGCCTCGGATGGGGTGGTCATTGGTACAGGCTTTTTCATTGATGAAGAAGGCTATGCCCTGACCGCTTACCACGTGGTGGAATTCCGTGAACAGGTCCGGGTGGTGCTTCCCAATGCAAGGCGCTTCACTGCAGATGTGGTGGGGTTCGACAACAACACCGATCTGGCCCTGCTGAAAGTCCGCATCGACAAACCCAACTTTTTGCCTCTGGCCGCCACCCATCCCAATGTTGGAGATTCCATCCTGGCGGTGGGCAACAGTGGCGGAGACTTCCTGCAACGCCGGGTCGGCAAAGTGATCGATCTGGATGTGGCTGCTTCCAGAGCAGACTTCCCACCGGGCACCATGGAAATGCAGGCCCCAATTGCCCCCGGTGACTCTGGTGGCCCCGTGGTCAATGCCAAGGGGCAGGTGGTGGGTGTGATCAGTTACATCCGCATTTATGAAGACGAGAGCCGCACCGCTTACGCCGTTCCCATGAATCAGGAACAGAAAGTGCTGGGAGAGCTTTACTCTGGGGTCAAGCGAGACGTGCCAGTGCTCGGGGTGCGGTCTTCCATTCATGCCTCTTCCTTTGATCCGGGCGTGCGGGTGGGCGGAGTCCAGCAAAACAGCCCTGCAGAAAAAGCAGGTTTGCGTCCAGAGCGTTCTGAAAATGTCCGCATGAACGACGGGTCCACCGAACAGGTGCTCAAAGCCGATTACATTCTGGCCATCGATGGCACCCGTGTGCGCAACTTCGATGAACTGATCGGGGTGGTGCGCCGCAAACAAATTGGCGAAGTGGTGCGTTTGCAGGTGGAACGGGACGGCAAACGCCTCACCCTTCCGGTTCAACTCGGGGCGAGGGCTTCTGTGTTCAACGAGTGAAGCATGGGTTGCAAAATCCTCCAGTATCATGGGAAAGAACCACTGAACCGGAGGATTTTTTGATGACCGAGATGCTGCGCACCCTCACCATTGAACACTTTCAACCCCTGATTGGAGAAACCTTTCATGTGCAGGTGAATCCACAAGAAGCTTTTGAAGTTCGACTGGCAGAAGCCCACCTGTTGGGTGGCGATGTGCTGCCCACCTCTGGCCGCAAACCTTACTCCCTGATTTTTGTGGACATCCAGAAACGGCTGGTCCCCCAGGGCATTTACCACCTCACCCATGCGGCTCTGGAACCTCTGGATGTGTTCATGGTCCCCTTGCAACCTGATGCCAGAGGGACGGTCTTTGAAGTGATTTTCACCTGATCTGACATGAAAAGCAGCCCTGCAAGGTTTTGAGCAGGGCTGCTTTTGCTGAAATTCAATCCTGCTGCTGAGGTGCAGGACGCTCCATGAACATGTACATGCCTCTCTGTTCCACATCCTGAAATCCCAGACGCTGGTACATCTGGTAAGCAGGATTGAATTGCTCCACATGCAAGGTGAGGGGCAAACCTGCTGCGTCTGCCTGTTCCATCAGTGCATGCATCAGGGCTGTGCCCAGACCTTGATTGCGGTACTGGGGCAACAAGGTGACTTCCATCAGGCGGTGTTCTTTGCGGGTGCGGTGCAAGTAAAGGCGACCAATGGTCTGCCCCTGAAGTTCAATGACCAGAAAGTCAGCCCCCTGATAATGTTCGCGGTACTGGCTGTCCTGTGCAGTGAATTGCTGAACCAGAAAAGCATGCTTCTGCTCATCGGTCCAGCCCACCTGCATCACATCGTCACGGGTGCTGGCATAAATCTGAAAGAGCATCGGATAATCCTGCTGGATGACAGTGCGAAGCACAACTGGAAGGTTTTCAGTCAGGGTCATGGCTCCAACCTAACAAAAACAGGCGTGAAATTCACGCCTGCCAGAAAAAGAGAACTCAGCCTCTGGAAGGATACACGCCTTGCAGAGCAATGCAAAAATTCAGGGTGAGGTAGGGCTGCATGTTGTTGTGGGGCATAGAGCCACCCGCAGGAGCAAGGCCTTCAAAAGCCATCATGCTGTTTGCAGAACTGACACTGAACAGGCCGACGCCCACCCCTGAAGCAGGCATCTGACCAGCAGGTGCACGTTCAGTGGCTTCTCCCAGAGAGGCACTGAGGGTGTGGCTGTGCGCAGGCATTTCAGTTTGCAACAAAGTGACATACTGGGCTCCACCGATCTCTCCCAGATCACGAAGGGAGAGTCCCTGTCCCTGCCCAGGATGCATGGCTGCACTGCCCTGCAAATCAGGAAGGGCAAAGGTGGATTTGCCATCTCCGCCATAAGTGGTTCCCAGCAAAGAGAAAAGGGCCGTGTTCTGAGAAATGGGAAGGATTTGCCCATTACAGAAAGCCCAGCCAGTGGGAGCAAAGTAGAAGGGAAAGATGCGAATTTCTGCAACAAAAGGATCTGCCATGTTCTGTCTCCTCAGGTGGGGGATGGGAAAATGCCGAACATCGAAATGATGTAATTGATGCACAAGAAAGGCTGGGTGTTCTCATGCGGTTGGTTTCCACCCACCGGCGTGATGCTGCCTGCAGCCAGAGGAGACACTGGATTGTCGGTCCCGTAACCCAGCACACTGCCATCCACTGAAGGCGCAAGCACCTGTCCAGCTGGACTGGACAGGGTGGCTGTGGAAGCAGTGGCCAGCAAAGCGTGGGTGTGAGCAGGAATCTGCTGGGTGGTCAGGGTCACACTTTCCACCCCGCCCATTTCTCCAAGCTGATAGGTGGTTCCAAAACTTCCTGTGCCCATGTGAATGGGAATGCGACTCTGCAAGTTGGGAAGGGCAAAAGTGGATTCTCCATCCCCTCCATAGGTGGTTCCAATCAGTTGAAACAGGGTTTCGTATTCTGAGATGGGCAACAGTTGACCATCACACAACATCCATCCCACAGGCGCAAAGTTGCCTGCAAACATCCGAATTTCTCCAACATAAGGTTGTGCCATACGTCCTCCGATCAGCTCTGGCTGGGAAAAATGCCCTGCAGGGCAATGCAAAAGTTCAAAGTCAAGTATGGCTGCATGTTGGGGTGGGCTTGGGAGCCTCCAACAGTCCCGACCGCCTGGGGTGCCATGGCCACCAGATTGGCTGCTCCTCCATAAAGGAAAGCACCTGAGGACTGGGACAGAACGGCAGTGTTTCCTGGAATATTGTTCCCCAAAGTGTTGTTGTTGGACATCAGGACATGCATGTGCTGCGGCATTTCAGTCTGGGTGATGGTGTGGTTTTCCTGCCCAGCTGACTCACCCAAGGTGAAACCACTGCCCTGGTGAATGGGCACCTTCCCACGCAAGTTGGGCAAGGCAAAGTTGGTCTGCCCATTGCCTCCATATGTGGTCCCCAACAGTGAAAACAAGGCCTGGTTCTGGTTGATGGGCAACAATTGCCCATTGCACAACGCCCACCCCTTGGGAGCAAAATTGAAGCTCATGATGCGAATTTCCGACAAAAACGGCTCGGCCATGCGGTACTCCTCCTTACCTACCAGTTTCTGAAGAAACTGTTTAGGACAACCCTGAGATGCAAAAAACTTCCGAACAGCATGAAAAAAGCACAAAGAAGAGGAGCTCCTGAATTGGAACTCCTCTGGAACGAAGGTCAAGGATTGCTGCAGCTCACAAAGTTACCACCTGAAATCCGCTGGGTGGTGCCTCCAGCAGGGTTCTGGGTGTCCACATAGGTCTCTGGAGTGTTGGTCGGGCTGGGGGTCAGCCCATGAATGCCAAAGGTGTTCACGCCCAGGGTGGTGCCCTGTTTGCGCAGGCCAATCCCGGTGGCAGCACCGAAACCAGCACTGGTGTTTCCAGAGATGTTCAAACAAAGGGTGGTGTTGACGCCTGCAGTGCTGTTTCCTGATTCAACCCGGATGCCGTAGGTGGCAGCACCAGAGGTCGGTGCACCCACAGTGTTGTTTTGAATTTTGCCGTTGGTGTTGCAATTGGAATCTGCAACCCTCAGGGCAATGCCACTGCCTTCCGTCTGACTGACAGTGTTTCCAGAGATTTCTGTGGTCATGGTGCCTGTGGCGGCGACGTTGCTCAGTGCAGAACAGGTGATGGTGATGCCTCTGGCCCCAATCGCACTGGTCTGGTTGGCCACAATGTAGTTGTTTTTCACGTTGACCACAGCATCGGCGTAATTGTCGGTGGTGTGGGTGATGACATTCCCCCGCACATTGGTGATGGGGTTTGCAGCTGTACCGTTGCCTGTGATCTCAAATCGACCTCTTGCTCTGGCTCCGCTGTTGGTGCTGCCCAAGGAGGTGATGATGGCATTGGTGTTGATGGGGTTGGCAGAACTCTGTCCCCTGATGGTGTTGCCAGAGATCGTGATCACGTTGGTGGGGCTGCTTGGATCACCCAAACTGACCACCTGAGCACTTCCTGTGGCATTTTCTCCTTTGACAAAGATCCCTGCTCCAGAGGGGAAATTGCTGATGGTGTTGTTGGAGAGGGTGGCTCTGGTGACCGTGGCTTTCACTGCAGATCCAGCATTGGCAATCAGCTGGATGCCACTGCCTTTGGAATTCACGTTGCTGGTGCTGCTGGTGATGGTGTTGCCGGTGATGGTCACCTGATCGAGCGTGCCGTCGTAGTTGCTGATGTCAATGCCGTGATAGTAGGCATTGGTCAGGGTGTTGTTGGTGATGGACACAGTACCCGAGATGTTTTTCTCGGTGGTGGTGGGTGTGGAGGGAACCCCAAAGTGAATGTTGGAATCTCCAACGGCCAGACCTGTTCCTGTGTTGTTGATGGTGCTGTTTGACAGGGTGAATCCACGAACATTGCTGTCCCCTTTGATGCCACTGCCTGCAATGTTTTGAATCAACATGTAGGCAAGGCTGGGGCTCTGGGTGTCTCTCAGGTGAATGGCATGTCCAGTGGTGCTTTGGATGGTCCCGCCAGAATTGGCAGAGCCTGTTCCCAGAACAGACAGGCTGCCTGCATTGCCTGTGCCACTGACATAAATCCCGTTGACCGATCCGTTGCTGGAAATGCTCTGGAACTTCAGGTTGTTGCTTCCAATGCCGGTGTTCTGCACGTTCAGGGCAGTTCCGGTGCTGGTGGTCAGGGTGCTGGTGGTGTCACTGGCGCTGACCGTACCACCGTTGATGGCGGTAAAGGCAGGTTGGCTCTGGGTGTTTGCCGTGATCTGACCAGAGAAGTTGATGGTGGCCTGATCGTTGTCGTCCAGATAGACACCACCGGTGGTGTCCTGGACACTGTCTGTGATGCTGCCGGTAAAGCTGATGGTGCTGGCTGTTCCAGCATTGCGGCTGGTGATGCGCACAGCGTTGGTGCCGCCTGTGCCATCTGTCTTGTTGATGGTCCCACCATAACTGATGTTTCCGGTGCCACTGTTCACAAAGAACGCATGTCCATCTGCACCCGAGATGGCAGAACCGCTGCCCGCACTGAAAGACATGTTGGTGGAGGTGCTTGCTCCAGAGAGCGAAACCCCGGTGGACGTGGAGTTGGTGCTCTTGACGGTCGTGAACGTCAGGTTGCTGGGTGCGTTGCTGATGTCCACAGCAGGTCCACCGGTGGATTCAATGTTGCCTCCACTGACCGTCAGGTTGAGCGAGGCATTGTTGGCTTTCAGACCTGTGCCAGCATCGTTGTACACATTCAGGGTATCAAAACCCAGTGTGCCGGTGCTGCCGTCCAGCAGAACCCCTTGGGTTCCGGTGCCATTTCCACTGGCTCCAACAGACACCGTGGCATTGCTGATGCTGTTGAAGTTCGCGTTGGTGGCGGTGATGCCTGTTCCGGTGCTGGCTCCGCTGACGGTGAGGTCATCAAAAGCCGTCACATTCAGAGAACCTGCGGTTTCATTGAGGACAATTCCGCTGCCAGAACCGCCTGTGACCGTCAGGTTGGTGAGGGCCACATTGTGGATGTTGGCTGCTGTGTTGTTCAGCACAACGCCACTGCCTGAGGTTCCTGCATTGACCGTGAGGTTGCTGAGGGTGGTGGTGTTGGTGCCTGTGTTGCTGTCGATCTGGATGCCATCCCCTGAGCCCTGAGCCGTGATCTTCAGGCCTTTGATGATCACACTTCCCACGTTGTTTCCAGTCACCACATCGAAGTTGAGGGCGTTGCTGAGGGTGGGCTGGGTGCCTGAGGCATGTCCGACAAAGTCAGTGCTGAGCACCGAAGTGTTTGCGATGTCTCCATGGGCCAGACCGGCACCTTCACCAATCAACCTCTGGCCGGTTTTGAGGGCAATGCCTGCCGTGTGGCCAGTGGAGGCGCCATCTCCATTCAGCACATAGATGGTGTCGTTGGCAGCAGAAGCCGTCTGGGCTTCAAGGAGGGTGTCAAAAGGATCGCTTGAACGTCCCAGACCGTTGGCTGGAGCGTTGTTGCGCACAAACCAGACCCGGCCAGAGAGTTCGATGCTCACGGTGCCTGTGTCGTTGTTGGTGCCGTCGGTGATGGTGTAATCAAAGCTGTCGGTGATGCCTGTGTCGCCATCGTCCGGGGTGTACACGAACGATCCATCGGCATTGATGGTGACCGAACCGCCCTGGGTTGTGCCTTTGGTTTCAGCAACCACCGAGAGGGTGTTGAATGCAGGGTTGGTGTCAGGATCAGAATCGTTGGAATCGATGTTTCCGGTCATGCTCACTTCTGCAATACCACTGAAAGCACCAGCTGCATCCAGCACCACGTTGCCCACTGTTTTGAAGCCTGAATCGTCTGAGGCCACTGGAGCTTCGTTCAGGTCGTTGATGCTGATGGTGTAGGCATCTTCGGTGAAGAGGCCTCCAGCATCGGTGGTGCGAACCCGGATGCTGTAACTGGATTTGACTTCAAAGTTGGGAGAGTTGGTGATCCTGAGGCTGTTCCCAGAGATGTTGAAGCTGGCATTGTCGGTGCTGCCAGAGCCAGACACCAGGGTGTAAGTGAAGGTGTCTCCACTGTCCACATCGGTGGTGCTGAAACTGCCCACGGTGCTGTTGCCTGCCACATTTTCATTGATGCTGCTGGCACTCAAGGAAAGGGCCGTGGGGGCTTCGTTGACGTTGGTGACATTGACGGTGAAGGTGTTCTCGGTGAAGAGGCCTCCTGCGTCGGTGGTGCGAACCCGGATGCTGTAACTGGATTTGGTTTCAAAGTTGAAGCTGGCTGCGGTTTGCAGCTGTCCGCCCACAATCTGGAAGCTGGCGTTGTCGGTATCACCAGAGCCAGTCACCAGACTGTAAGTGAAGGTGTCACTGGCATCCACATCGGTGGTGCTGAAACTGTCCACTGCCGTTCCAGAGGACTGGTTTTCTGCAACGCTGTTTCCAGTCAGGGAAAGGGCCGTGGGGGCCTCATTGACGTTGGAAACATTGATGGTGAAGGCTTTCTCGAAGGTTTTGCCTCCAGCATCGGTGGTGCGAACCCGGATGCTGTAACTGGACTTGACTTCAAAATTGGGTGAAGCACTGATGGTCAGGCTGTTCCCAGAGATGCTGAAGCTGGCGTTGTCGGTGCTGCCCGTCCCAGAAACCAGACTGTAGGTGAAGGTGTCTCCACTGTCCACATCGGTGGTGCTGAACGTGCCCACAGTGCTGCCAGCACTGCTGTTTTCAGCAATGGTGTCGCTGCTGATGCCGAGGTCGGTGGGATCTTCGTTGACATTGTTGACCGTGACCGTCAGGGCTTTCTCGAAGGCAGCGCCGTTCTGGTCTTCCACACGCACACGCACCGAATAGCTGGATTTGACTTCAAAGTTGGCGCTGGGTTTGAGGATCAGGTTGCTGCTTGTGATGTCAAAATCGGCATTGTCAGTGTCACCTGCACCCGAAACCAGCGTGTAAGTGAAGGTGTCTCCAATGTTGGGATCCACAGCACCCAGAGCACCCACCGTGGCATTGACGGCGTTGTTTTCAGCAATGCTGCTCGGGGTCAGGGTGATGTCGGTGGGCGCACCGTTTTCAAACACATCGTTGACGGTGATGGTGAACTGCTGTTCCACCGTGTGGTTGTCGCTGTCGGTGGCACGCACCCGGATGCTGTAACTGGACTTGGTTTCAAAGTCAAAGGTCGCAGCATTGCGCAAATCATCGCCCACAATGGTGAAACTGGCATTGTCGGTGTCTCCGGTGCCACTGACCAGCGTGTAGGTGATGGTTTCGCCTGCATCGGGATCGTTGGTGCTGAATGTGCCTGCAGAGGCACCTGCAGCGAGGTTCTCATTGATGGTTCCACCCGTGAGGCTCAGGGTGGTGGGGGCCTCGTTCACATCGGTGACCGTGACGGTCAGGGCTTCTTCGTAAGTGAGGCCACCCTGATCGGTGACACGCACACGCACCGAATAGCTGGATTTGGTTTCAAAGTTGGCACTCGGGGTCAGTTTCAGGTCAGTTCCAGAGATGCTGAAACTGGCGTTGTCGGTGTCGCCTGCACCCGAGACCAGCGTGTAAGTGAAGGTGTCTCCGGTGTTGGGATCTGCTGCACCCAGCGCACCCACCGTGGCACTGGCAGCGTTGTTTTCAGCAATGCTGCTCGGGGTCAAGGTGATGTCGGTGGGATTCACGTTGGTGGCACCGAGGGTCAGGCCCACCACCACAGGATCATGGGCACTGGAGCGGTAGGGGTTGATGTCATAGAGGTCCGTCAACTGGGCTGCTGTTTTGTTCTCGGTGTTGTAATCCAGCACACTGGGTTCTGCCGCGTTGATGTTCCAGATGCTGGTCCCTTTCAATTGGGCCTGCAAACTGGGGCTGATGAACGCGTAATCCAGGGTTCCACGCTGTCCATTCAGCACGGCAGTGTAATCCAGAGGGTCCCAAATTTGAAGGTAATCATCAGACGTGCCATTGGCATCGTCTGCACCGTTGATGATGGTGTTGATGGGGTCTTCTTTCAGGAAGGCATTGAAGTTTCCGAGCAAGACCACATCGGTGTCACCTGAAGCGGTGGGGTCGGTGGCAACCCAATCCATCAGGATCTGGGCTCCGGTGTTCCGAACCCCATTGCAGTTGCCCTGTCCGGTGGTGGTGTCATCGGCCCCTCCACCGCAGGCAGCATCACGGCCTTCAAGCTCCACAGCCACAGCAGTGAAGGTGCCCAGACCCGTGGTGCGGAAAGTCTGTGCCAGTGCAGGGTGGTTGCGGGCCTCGTTGTAGGCAGCATTGTCGGTGTTGTCCAGCACACTGAAACTGCCCCGAGGGGTCACGGCAGCCGTCCGGTAAATCAGACCCACAGCCGTGCTCTGGCTGCCCAGGTTGGCACCGGGATCAATGTAGGCATAGGCAGGGCTGCCGATGGCTGCGTTCAGGGCATCCACCAGGGTCTTGATGGCAGGTGTGCTGTCTGCATAATCGTTTTCCAGACCTTGCAGGGCAACCACATCTGCATCCAGATCTTGCAGGGCTTCCACCAGTTTGTCCAGTTGGCGGGTCAGCTCAGAGGCATTGCTGGCCCCTTCGGAAGTGAAGTTGTTGCCGGCTCCATCTCCGTTGAAGAAACCGTTCAGGTCAAAAGTGACCACTTTGAGCTCGGGGTTTCCCAGATCGCTGCTGGTGGGGGCAACCCTGCGGGGTCCGCCAGCAAAGGTGGCAGATGCTGCTGTTGCATGAAGGCGGTAAGCATCTGTTCCGGTCCAGCCAGAGCTGCCATAACCCAGCACTCCGGTCACGGTGGCCCCATCTCCGACCCGGAGGGTGTTTCCAGCGGTCAGCGGATTGTTGTCGCGACCAAAAACGATGCTGGCCGGATGCTCGGTGGTTGAACCATCGTCCACGATCAGTGTGCGTGCAGCTGTCCCAGAGAGGTAAGCAGCGTATCCAGTGGCATCTGGAGCGTTGTCCTGTGTGAATGCCAGCAGGTTGTTATCGGCAATGGTGACCAGACCTCCGCGCCCGAGCAAGCTGTTGTCGGTGACGGTCCCACTGGTGGACACCCGCATGCCTTCGTACTGCTCAAGGTTCACACCACTGGTGGACAGGGTGATGCTGGCCGGAGTGGGCAGGCTCTGGCCGGTGGCCATCACGATCAGGCTGGTCACATTGGTGAGGCGGGTTTCCCCGTTCACTTCTTCCACCGTTCCAGTCAGGCGAACGCGGTCTCCCTGATTGACGGCATTTGAAGTGTTGGCCACAAAAATGCCTTCTGAGGTGGTCGCATCGGCATCCTGGTCTGCGGTTTGTTCTTGCAGGTAAAAACCACCCAACTGGCCCGCACCCTGCAAGTCTGAAGTGACTACAGCGTCCACAGTGACGGTGTTTCCGTCCTCTGGGCTTGCTGCATCTCCAGAGGGGGTGCTGCCTTGAATGGTGTTGATTTTGGTGATGCCACTGGTGGATGGGTCTTCGGCGTAAACCACCATGATGCTGAACCCGTAAGGGTTGTTTTTGCGGGGGGTTTGCAGGGGGTGTTTCACAGCAAAGGTGAACACCGCTGAGCCCCCAATGGGAATGATGCCCGGTTTCTGCCAGCCTTCTGATTGAACCCCACCGTTCACCAGACCCGCAGGCACAATGGGGGTGACGCCTCCCACATCCAGACCGGTCAGGTAAGGGGTGGCTGCGGTCTCGACAACTGCTGCATCTGCATCCACGTCGTAGATCCGGCCACGGGTGGTTTCCATGACTGTGGCCAGTGCAGGGACCTGGCTGCCATCAAACAGGGAAATCCGATCGAAGGCGGTGTCTCCAATGGTGGGAGGGGTGGGGTTGTTGCCCGGATCTGCATCTGCATCGTCGGTGTCAAAAGGCAAGAAAGTCAGGTTCTCAATGGCTTTTCCGGTGTTGTTGGTGACCCGGTATCTGACTTTGACGTAGCGCTCTCCGGCAGATTCAACGGTGAAGACTTCACTGGAAACATGCTGGAAAGACAGGGAATCTGAAATTTCATCAATGGCCGCAGGTTGAATGCCTTTGGTGGTTTGCTTGAATCCACTGATGCTGCTTTTGAGGGTCTTTTCACCGACATCCTGAAATTGAATGCGGAACACATTGCTCTTCTGAGTGGGCTGAACCGGTGGTTTTGGCGTGCTGGTTTGTTGCCAGCAAGACACCAACATCATGGAAAGGAGCATGGTCGCGCCCCAATTTTTCTTTGACATGTTTACCTCAAGCAGGAATAAAGGAGAGGCCCAAAGTCAAAATCTGCCATTTCCCTTGAGACGACAGGGTGGGACGGACATACTTGGTTTTTTCTTTCGCTTCAGTCAGCATGACCTTGGGGTCTTGCTGCAGGTTGTTTTTGCTTTTGGGGTGTTGCATGTGTGGCTCCAGAGTATTGAGAGGTCCTCAGATTTCAAAAACATCACCCTGATCTTTCAGGCTGATGCAGGACAGTTGGATTTTGAGCGATTGGATTGTCTTTTCAGTGAACCTCCATCTTCTTGTCAGAAGGCCAAAAGACAGTTCAAAGGCATAGACCCGTCAGAACCATGAAGGATTTCTGACCGGCTTTCAGTGAACCGTCATTTTCCTCAGATTGTAAACAATTGTTAACTGTTTTTGTTCTTGGAAAATCACATGTTCAGGCAAATCCGTTTTTCAGAAGCACTTTCATGATGCTTTGACCAGATCAAGCATCATGAAAAACCTGTACAGGACATGAGCAGGTTAAATTATAAGGGAAAACCCTTACATAGAAATGGTGTAATGACCTATTTACATCTGAGAAGAATACCTGAGAGCGGTTAGACTCCCAAGTGGACCAGCAACCCCAACACAAAACGTCACAAGAATGCACATCATGTCAACTGAATGAAAAAGCGACCCCTGCTGCGTTTAACAGTGAAGGAGGAGGATTCAGATGAATCCTCCTCCTTCAAAAACCTCCACCAGACAGCCTCTTGTTCTGTCAAATGCCATAAAATGGGAGTCACAAAAATGCAAAACCAGTGCTGTACAGCACACATCAAACCCAGAAGTTCACGAACGTTTTTTGAGGGCTTGCGCAGTGGTCTCGGGCTGGTTGACCGGGGTGAGGGCATCTGAATCCTGTTCGCCTGTACGGATGCGGATCACCCGTTCCAGAGGTTGCACAAAAATCTTGCCATCGCCCACTTCTCCGGTGCGGGCACTTTGCAAGATGGCGTTCACCGTCACATCCACGAAAGGCTCACTGACCGCAATCTGCAGGTGCACTTTTTCGTGGAACTCCATACGCACCTGCGTGCCACGGTAATGCTCGATGATTTCTTTCTCTCCACCGTGACCACTGACTTTGGAGAGGCTGATTCCGGTCACCCCCACCCGAAAGAGGGCTTCTTTCACCATCCCGAGGCGGTCGGGACGGATGATGGCTGTAATCAGTTTCATGGCACTTCCTCCTGATGGCTTCCAGCATAGCCGATCTGGTGGGATTGGGAAAATGGGTCAGCAAAAATGGAACAATGAAAAAGGCTGCCCAAATGGCAGCCTCTGGTTTGATGTTTTTTGTTTCAGCCCGGATCAACCAAGGTCTTGAAGCAGACCTTTGAGGTCCTTTTTGATGCAGGTGAACATCGGGGTGTCGGTGAGGGTGTACATGCTGGCCTCGGTGTGGCGCAAACGGGTCACCAGATCCACAAACTCCTGAGGGTAGTCGCTGTCAAAGGCCACCACAAACTCCTGATCGTCGATGCCGTAAGAGTAACTGGTGTTCAGGCGAATCCCTTTGAAAGGGTTGGAGGCATAGATGTGCTCGTCCATCATGCCCTGACGGGCGTGTGGGCTGAGGTCGTACCATGCACGGGTTTTCACGAAGGGGTACACAAACAGGTAGGTGCCTTCACCGGGCAGGAGTTCCAGACCGTGACCGCTGCCTTCCACGCGGTTCACATACTGGCTGCGCTTCTGCATGGAAATGAAGTTGTAAGGCTGGGTCAGGTAGCCCATCAGGCGGGTCTGGTTCAGGAGGCTCTGGGCTTCGTTGAAATCGCGCACATCAAAGGCAATGCGCCAGAGCATGAAATCCACCTCAGAACGGGTGCCCACCAGAGAGTAGGTGCGCAGAATGCGGCCTTTTTCTGCAGGGGCATCCAGCCACTTTTCAACGGCAGCTTCAAACTCGGCACGGATTTCATCGCGCTCGGGCTTGCTGAGGCGACGAAACTCTGGAGACAGCTTGTAGAAAGCGTAATTGAGGAACTGGCGGTTTTGACGGTCAGGTTCTTTCTGACTCAACTGACCGCTGGGGTCAAGGTCCACCATCATTCTGGGGCGGGCCGGAGCCTGGGGTTTTTGTTCTGACATGTGGGTCCTTTCAGGGCCTTGTGCCACAAAGCACGGGCGACCTTTTCATTTGTACTGGAACGCTGAACCTTGCAGGGTGAAATGGCTCGCAAATGGTTTCACCGGTTCAAGCCTGACCGACATGATAGGACAAAAGCCACATCCACAGGTATGGACGAATGTACCCTCCCAAGGTCAACGCAGAGTCGCTGTCGGGCAATGCCCACCCAAAGAGCCATCAGCCGTCAGCGATCAGCGTTCAGCCAGCAGGAAAGTTTGCTTGCTGCCTTTTGACCTTACAATCTGAGTGGTTTTCACTTGTTGTTTTTGTTTTTTGCTGTTGAAAGCAGAGGCCTCTGGGCAATCTTTTCGCTGAAAGCTGAGGGCTGAACGCTTTTTCCGATGACATGTCAAAAGTCAGACTTTAGGCTGACCCTGTGTACCCGCCCAGAGCAGAATGTGTTCAGAGCAGAAATTGACGGTTGAGGGAGACCGCCTGCGCTCTGGAACGCACATAAGGAAAGGGTTGAAGCATGAACCCCTGCGCGCCCCTCTGGGTCTCAGGGGCACGGTACTCCTGTTCGCTGCGCAAAACGAAACGGGCAGGAAAAGCGGCTCCAGAGAGGTCCTGTGCACACAGCATGGTGAAGGTGCCAGAGGTGGAGGTCAGCACCGTGTCGCGCAGGGCGTCGCCAAACGTGCGCCAGGTGAATCCATCCATGGACACATAAAACTGCAGGTAACCATAAGCGAAACGCACCCCGAGGTGCACCGTTCCATTGCCGGGCATCTGCAGCACGAGGGGCATGTCATGGGGGCGGCCATGCTCGGCCCACTGGAGTTTCAGGCATTTTCCGATGCCTTGCTGATGGGTGGCATGCAGGAAAGCCCAGTTGTTGCTGTTGTAGTACACGCACAGACCGGCCCTCTGGGTGGAGAACTCGGGTTGTACATCCATGCGGGTGATGACTTCCGCGTAGGACGACTGGATGCGTCTGGCCATCTGGCAAGAGGCAGGATCGGGATGAAACGATTCGATGAAGCGGGGATGCGTGGGGACGGGCACTCTGCTCACGGTTTCTCCTTCTTTTCAATGGGGATCAGCCATCAAAAATCAAAACGTTTTTGAGGCTGGTGGCGGGGTTTGAACAGCATGGTGGTGGATTCACGCACCACCAGAGCGGGCGCAAACTCGGGGAAATGCGGGAAAGGTTGCTGAGACAGCACTTTCAGGAGGCCTTTTCCTGCAGCAAAACCCATTTCAAAGATCGGGTGACGGATGGTGGTGAGGGGCGGGGTGATGTAGTCCGACCCGGCAATGTCATCGAAGCCGACCAGAGAAATGTCTTGTGGCACACGGATGCCTTTTCTGAACAGGGCAAGGCGCACCCCATAAGCCATCTGGTCGTTGGCACAGAAGATCGCTGAAAACTGCACATTGCGGCTGAGCAGGATCTCGACAGCCAGAATGCCAGAGAGTTCTCGAAAATCCCCTTGAATCACCAGATTGGGATCGAAAGGCACACCTGCGTCTTGCAGGGCCTGACGGTATCCATTCAGGCGTTCCAGAGCGTCCTGATTTCCGGCCATTCCGGTCACATGGGCAATCTGGCGGTGGCCGAGGTCCAGCAGGTGCCGGGTGGCCATGTAAGCCCCGAGGGTGTTGTTCATGGGGATGCACTGCTTTTCCAGACCTTTCACCCTGCGGTCCAGAATCACCGTGGGGATCTGGCGAACCAGGGTGCGCAGGTGGTCTTCGGAGAGGTAACCGCCAATCACAATCAAACCGGCCACCTGACGGTCCAGCAGGATTTCAAGGGCTTCTTGCTCGGTAGTGGGGTTCCAGTGTCCACTGATGAACACCGGATGGTGCCCGGTGTCCTGCAACGCCTGCTCAATGCCCGAGATGGCATGGGTGTAATAGGTGCTGGTGAGGTCCTGCAACATCACGCCAATGCTTTTCAGTTTGCTGGTGCTGCGGTGACTCGCCACCAGTTGGGTGCGGTAGCCGAGCTTCAGCATGGCATCTTCCACTTTGATGCGCTTCTCGGGGACCACACTGGCTGTGCCATTGAGCACCCTTGACACCGTGCTGATGGACACCCCAGCTTCACGGGCCACCGCATTGATGGTGACATTGTTTTTCATGTCGGCTCCTGGTTTTGAAACTGTGTGAAACTTTTTCCAGTATTGGGTGTGCACAATATCCGGTCAAGCCACAGGTCTTGAGCGAACAGTCATGAAAAAATCAGTCAAAGGATTGTTTGTGCAGCACATCTTGTTTTTGGATGGTCCATAAATCTGAAAAAACTTTCAGTACTTGGTCTAAAAATTCCTTGAAAGCCAAAAGCATTTTCAAGGCAAGGTAAAGTGAAAGCATGCTCAAACACGTTTCTTTCATCACCACCGATGCAGACCGATTGATGGCTTTTTACCTGCTGCTGGAAGGCCAGATCACCAAAGACGAGACCCATCCAGAGGAAAAACTGCGGCGTGTGGTGCTGCAATTCGAAGGGGGCACCTTGCAGTTTTTTCAGCCAGCAGAAGGACCTTTTCCCACCCAACCTGCCAACTGGATGGAACACATCGCTTTCATTGTGGATGACTTTGATGGGATCCATGACCGTCTGAAAGAACAGGGAGTGGTTTTTTCAAGAGAAATCACCCGCTCCCCCTCAGGAAAGCGGATGTTCTTTGTGCTGGATCCAGATGGCCGTCAGCTGGAAATTTTGGAGTCCTCAGGACGCAAAATTCTTGCCTCGGTCGAACGGTAAAAGCGACTGGTGTAGTAGTAGTTTTGCATCAGCAGTTTGCCCAGAGCCACCAGAGGAACAGCCAGCAAAGCCCCCCAGATGCCCAGAACGGTGACGCCCACCAGAATGCTGAGCAACACCGTGGCAGGGTGCAAATTGGTGGTGCGACCCAGAATCATCGGAGAGAACACATTCCCTTCCAGCTGGTTGGCCACAATGAACACCACCACCGACAGCACCGCTGTCACCCAGTTCACCGACAGGGCCAGCAAAATGGTCGGCACAATGGCAATGATCACCCCCAGATAAGGGATGATGTTGAACAAACCTGCAATGAACCCAAGCGCCAGTGCAGAAGGCACCCCAATGATGGCCAGCCCAATCCCCACAATCGAACCCACAATGGTGGCAATGGTGATCTGGCCCCTCAGGTAACCCCCAATGGCGGTGTTCACCTGCGCACTGAGTTCCAGCACTTTGGGCTGCCAGCGCTCAGGAAAAATTTTCAAGAGGGTCTGGTTCACCCGGTGGTAATCGGACATCAGGTAAATGGACAGGATCAGAATGAAAACCCCTTGCAGCACCGAGTTGGCGAAATTGCCCAGAAAAGTTCCGGATTGTTGCAACAAACCCTGAAAAAACTTCAAAGCATTCTGAGACAACGTGGAAACATTGCGTTGCCACATCTCGCCCAACTGGTCTGAATACTGGGCAATCCAAGGAACCTGCTCAAAGTCATTGAACCGCTTGAGCAATCCTCTGAAAAAGGTGCCCCCCGATTCAATGAGCTGGGGAAGTTGCTGGGCAAATGAAGTGAGCTGGTTGACCACCGCAATCAGGATGAAAATCCCCAGCACCACAAAAGCCACCAGCAGCAAAATCACCAGCAAGATCCCCACCCCACGCCGCACCCGCCTTTTTTGCAGCCAGTCCAGCATGGGGTTGAAGAGGTAAGCAATCAAGTAGGCGAACAGAAACACCAGAATCACGCTGGTGATGGTCTGCAAGAATTGAAAAAACAGGTAGATGCTCAGTGCAAACACAGCCACCCTGACCCAGGGGTTGCGCCACACCTCCAGAAAAGCATTGGTCATGCTTCAGCTTAACATTCCTTGCTGTGTCAACCGGTCATTTTGGACACCAGATGCCTGTGCAAATCAAGAGGGCAAATCAGGGAAAGGCCCGTTCGACCACGCTTCCCACCTGCCCCATCGGTTCTTCCGAACCATCTGCGAGTTGCACCCACACCATTCCAGCAGAGCCCGTGCGAATCACCACCGGCTCTGCAAAAGACAGTTTCTCTCCTCTGGCAGGGGTTCCTTCGTAAATCACTTTGCCCTGGGTGTCTTTGACACGGGTCCAACTGCGCCCTTCAAACCGCAACTGCACCCCACGGATGACTTCGGCCACTGTGGGTTCTTCTTCGGCGGCCACTTCGATGGTTTTGGTTTGCGCCGGTTTGGTTGCTGTGCTGGCCTTGGGCGTTTTGACTGCTGGTTTTTGGGTGGTTTTGGGGGCTGCCTCCTGAATCACCTCCGCCTGAATTTTCAGGTCAGGAAGTGGCCTCTGGGTAAGGGCCACCGCCAGATTGGAATTGCCAGCAAGGCTGACTTTCTGCTGGTGGATGATGTAACCATCCAGTTCAACACGCAACTCTGCCTCGGGTTTGCGGGTCACCGGGAACGCTTTGATGGGGGTGATCCCCACCAGACCGTTGTCCAGATACACTTTGGCCCCCGCAGGAGAACTGCTGAGGCTGAATTGGATGGTGGCTGCCGTCTGGACAGGTTGTTCTTCCTGAACGGCTTCTTGCTGTGCCATGTTGGGGCCTGCCAGCCAAGCGGCATACATCCACCATCCCAGTCCCCCGAGCACCACAAAAACACTCAGCAGACTGGTGACCAACCCCCACGGAAACATCCGCTCGGGCTGCCCGGACATGGACACGTTCATTTTGATCTCTACAGGTGGGTAGAGCTGATCGTACTGTTGAAGCAAAGGCTCTGGGTCCAGACCCAGTTCTGTGGCATACCGTTGCAGGTAAGCACGGGTGAAAAGTCTCTCGGGAAGTGCGTCGAATTGCATGTTTTCGAGCGCAAGCAGATATTCAGAGCGGATTTTGGTGCGTTCCGCAAGGTCCACCAGATCTAAATTGGTGTTCAGTCTGGCCCTTTTCAAGTGTTCGCCTAAACTGTTCATCCCAAGTTTCTATTTTAGGTGGTTTTGCATCAAATTTGTGATAAGACCCACGAACCCCATCTTCATCCGTCAGGTGGAACACAAAAAAGCCCGCCAGAGCGGACTTTTTGAAAATGCTCAAAATGCACTTGTTGGGGAAGATCAGCCGTCGTAAGGCTTGCCCACGGCTTTCGGCGCGGTTCCTTTACCGGTGAGGGCCAGCGCAATGATCGTGAAGATGAACGGCAACGTCTGCACAATGCTGCTCGGGAAGATGTCTGCTCCCCCCAGCGTGATCGCCAGAGCACTGAAGAATCCGAACAGCAAGGTCGCACCCAGTGTTCCCAGAGGGGTCCACTTCCCGAAGATCAAGGCAGCCAAGGCAATGAACCCGATCCCTGCGGACAGGTTGCGGGTGAAGCTGTTCAAAAAGCCAATCGAGAGGAACACACCTGCTGTACCTGCCAGCATACCTGAGATGATCACGGCACTGTATCGGATGCGGTACACATTCACACCCATGGAGGCAGCGGCTTTGGGGTGCTCTCCGGTGGCGCGGATCCTCAGGCCGTAGGGGGTTTTGTAGAGCACGTACCAGGCAATGAACACCATCAAGGCAGCGAAGTAAACGGGAG
>NZ_JQKG01000053.1 GCF_000745915.1 Deinococcus misasensis DSM 22328 | reverse complement strand
CATGGTCGTTTGGCCCGGAGTGTCTTTCGGGTGGGGATTTCTCTGCTGCTGGAGTTATTCAGGAAGCCATTGTGGGCTTTACTGGAAGGCCTTCACCTGTTGTTCCCCAAACTTGTCGGGTACTGAGGCGTTTTGGATACAAGTATAGGTGTCCATTGCAAAGATGAAACAAATATGAAAAATTAGAGTGTTATGAATTTAACACCCACAAATCCAAAACGAAGGACCCCAATCGACCCGAGAACCAAACAAACCCTCAGCCTTACCCTTGCTGTTTTATACCTCATTCCACAACTCGCACCGATGGCTCTGGCCTCCCCCAGTCTGTATGCCCGACCTGGAGCTGGTGTCAGCGACCTTCCCATTGAAGTCCTCGCCTTTGACACTCCCGGTTTCGGTGATGTTCAGGACGCTGTGAACCTCGCCACCGGCAACGTTTACGTCGACACGGGTTCTCTCTCCCGCAACAACGTCCTCGACCCCACCAAAGCCAAAGACGAAAAACAAAACAACACCATCGCCGCCGGAAACTGGAACCTCCAGAGCAAACTCCGCCTCGAAACCGCCAGCAACCAGCCCTACAACGGCATGCTGCTCAGCACCACCATCAACACCCCCAAAACCATCTTCACTGGAGATGGTTCAGGTACCCTGTACACCCCTTACGTCATCGCCGACTTCAACCTCAACACCCTCCCCAGTTGGATCAAACGTTACCGCAACCTCAAGCAACACAACCCTGCAGACCCCACCCGTGACGCCCAGGAAGAAGTGGACGTGGCCTTCTACACCAGTCAAAGTACCCCCGGCGTGCAAATCCCCGAGGAATTTCTGGTTTACGTCAAGACCACGGTGCGTGGAGCCCCTTACTGGGTGGCCCACCTTTATGACCACTCTGGAAACCGCAGCACCTTCTTCAACAGCGACGACCTCACCAACCAGAGTTACGTCGATTTCAAACAAAACCTCTCCCAGCAGTACCGTGGAGCCCAGAGCAACGACCCGGAAGGCATTGGCGCTTCACCCAAAACCCAAATCGATTATGTGATCAATGCAGACCAGGCCGGCATGATCTCCCGGGTTCGGGACGAGTGGGGACGCCTCACCACCTTCAACTGGGCGAAATTCCAGGGCTCTGGGCCTTATGTGCTGACCAGCATCAACGAACTGGTCCAGAACCAAACCACCCCTACCGCCACCTGGACCCGCCAGACCCGTTTCGCCTACGATTACCGGGGCAGCACCGACCTGAAGCAGCTGGTGGTCACCAAAGTCATGTACATTGCCAGCACCGGACTGACCGTCCCCGTGCCGGAAACCGTGGAATCCACCTGCGGTCAAGCCGCAACCCTGAATGGCACCAACGTGTGCAGTGACGCTGCTTTTACCGCAGGGAACAGTTTCGTGGCTGGCATGCAAGCCCGCACCTTCGAGTTTGATTACACCGCTCAGGGTGGCCATGTGCTCATCAAAACCCTCAAGCGTCCCATCCTCCGCAAAGACGCAGGCAGCAACCAGACCTTTGAGGAAATCTCCTACACCTACGACGCGACCCCGGCCACGGTGCTGCCTCGCATCACCCAGGCCACCAGCAACACTGGAGACACCGTCAAGTATGAGTACCTCGATACCAGCAACGGATCTCTGGCTGGGAAGGCCCTCACCAGCAGTTTCCTGCTGAAAGTCACCGATGGTCCCACGGTCACCACCTACACCCTCAACGGAAATGGTCAGCTGCTTCAGAAGAATGTCTCTGGGATCGGCAACTGGTACTACAAGTACTACCCCAATGGGTACACCCAGGCTGTCAGGGAACCCAGTGGGGTGGTCACCTACTACAGTTACGACACCCGAGGGAACCTCACCAACACGGCCACCTACCCAGATGGAGGCTTCATTGCCGGCTCTGGGAGCACCCAGACGACCACTGTGCTGAACTACCGTTATGCCTACCTCGACACCAACGGCAACATCAATGTGCGTGACTTTAACGGCCAAGCAATCTCACCGTGGTATAAGTTGAGCACAAGGACAAAACAAGTCCAAGTCACACCACAAAGGATTTATTTGCTTGATCAAGACTATCGCTTGTTTGCCACAGAAAGCCCTATCAATGTTCCTATTTTCAAAGAAATTGCAAAAAGTGTAGCCAATTTTACAGCTGTTGATCAACGAATTGCAATTCGATCTTTTGAAAATGTTCTTTCCACCAAGGAAGGTTCACTTGATTCTCCATGGGTACAACAGTATACTCCTGCTGGAAATTTTGCATTATCTAAAAATCGATTCTGGTACACACAAACTGATGGCAAATTGATGGCCAAAACAGGAAGCCTATCCAGCATCCCAACACACATTTATACAGGTTCATTCGAATATGCCACTTCAGATTCGTTGGGGATTGTTAAGCATGGCCCCGGCTATCTGCTGGCAAATCCAGCAGTCTCAAGCACAGGATGGAATGGTTTAACACCTAACTTCACCGACTTCAAGCAAGTCGTCGTCGACGAAAACCGCATTGTGGCCCTTAGACAGGATGGCAATGTCTGGGCTACTGATAACCCCACCACCCCCATGGTGCAAATCAATTACAGCACTGCCTCCGGAAATCCCGCCATCCCCAACATCACCCAAATTGCTGCAGCAGGAAACCGCATCGGTTTGATTGACGCCACCAACAACCTCTGGATGACCAGCGGTTCCGCAGTGGGCACAAAATTCGCAGTGGAAGCCCAGAACGCCACGCAAGTCAGTCTGGCCTACCAGAAAGACGTGTACACCCAAAGTGTGGGGGCGATGACCACCGAGGTGCGTGCAGGTTGGACCAAACAGGAGGTCATGACCTACGACGGAGACAACCGGGCAGAGTCCAGCAAGACCCTCTCTGGAGACGATGGGGCGAGAAACTATAAACCAATCATCAACACCACCACCTACACCAACCACCCGACTGTCACCGCAGGCAACCAGAGCTTTGAATTGCTGAACAAAGTGGTCAACAGCAGCAGTGAAGAAGGCATCACCGATCAACTGAAAGTGTTCAATGAGAGCACCTTCGACACCTCTGGTCGTTTGACCCAACAACGTGTCTTGAGTGGTACAGCTTACTCTGGAGCCACCCAGAAGACCATCAACACCTTCCAGTACTACAGCACCGGAGCACAATGGAGTGCTGCCTACACCAACCTGTCTGCAGGTACCGCAGTGGATTCCGCCAATCCCACATTGCAGTACGGGGATCAAGTCCTCATCTCTTACAACGGTATCTACAGAACCCGCTATCTTTACAATGCGCTTGGATACAAAATCTACCAGTACGACGGGGTCAACGCCACAGGCAGTCTCGACTACACTTACTACACCGGGAAACTCAACAAAGAAGCCTCTGGCAACGTGACCCCAGAGCTGTTCTCCAGAGAAACCATCACCAACTACAACGGTTTTGGTCAGTCGACGTATTCGAATGTGAATGGGCGCAGTACTTCAAGTTCCATTTCTTTGCAAACATCCATCAATGCTTACGGCACAAGTGGCGAACTGCTCTACAGTTGGAACGGCAAGAACACCAACATCACTGAATACCAGTACGAAACGAGCGCTGCTGTTTCCTCCAGTTTTGGCAAAGTCAAGAAAATCCTGATGGGTGAAGGCAGCAACGGGGTGGTGTCCACCACCGGGGTGCGCAAAACCACCGAGTACGATTATGACACTTACGGCAGGGTGAAAACCGAAAGTGTGGATGGTTTCCAGACCCGCTACGAGTACGACACCCTCAACCGCCCCACCAAAAAAACCTGGTACCTGACAGCAGGTTCTTCAGTTAGCACCACCCCCTCAGGGGATTTTGGAACCCTCTCTTACACCTACACTGGTACCGGCCAAATCGCCACCGAAACCGAAACGATCTCGGGCAGCAGACCCGTCGGTGGTGCGTACAGTGTTCCCAGTGCCGTCACCATCCACACCTACGACAACCGAGGCCGGGAAATTCGTACAGTCTTTCCGAACGGCGGGAAAGTGGAGCAGGTGTACGACGACCGGGATCAAGTGGTCCAGAGCAGCAATTACCGTCTGGAGATGAACCAGAGCAGCACTGAAGCGCAGAGCACGTACTTCCGTTACGATTCGTTTGGGCGTTTGATCAAGAAGCTGTCTCCAGTGTTGCGCAAAGATGCCCCATCTGGGTTGTCTTATGTGGATTTGCGTCGACCTTACATGGAAACGGAATACAACGTGTTTGGTCTGGCGGAAAAAGTCCGGGAGTACATCGGGAACGACATCATCGATCCCTCTGTGATGACAACGAATGCGTACGTGGCAGGGAAACCTGACTCCGAGTGGAAGACCATCACCTCCACTTACGATGATTACGGACGTTTGATTGAAATGAAGTCCCCTCGGGGGTACGTGACAAAGTCTTCGTTTGATCCTGCGGGGAACATCTGGCGTGCCGAGCAAGAGGTGTTCAAAGGGGATGAGGCCGGAGCGGATTACCCTTACCCTGCAGACAAGTGGATCCGCACGTACCAGAGTTTTGATGCTCTGGGGCGTGGGTACCAGAGTTTTGATGGGAATGGGTTTGAGCGTCGGAAGACGTACAACATTTTTGGTGGGGTGAGTGCAGAGATTGAACCGAACCAGAATGGGAAGTTGATTGTTCGGAAGTTGTACGTGTACGGGAACGATGGGTTGCTGAAGACGACGTATGAACCGAGTGTGGCAGAGACGGCTGGGGATCCGGATGCTGCTTCTTTGACTTCAGTGCGCGTGGATGCCACTGGGACTTCGGTGAGCAACATGGTGGCAACCGAGGACCGGGTGTACGGTTCGAGGGTGTTTCCAGTGTCGATCAAGAAAGCCCACATGGACAATGTGGCAACCTCTGCGAATGCCGCTGTGACGTCTTACACGTACAATGCTGCAGGACAGCCTCTGGTGGAAACCTTGGCAGACAATTCCACCGTTGTTCATGCTTATGATTCTCGGGGTTTGGAGATTTACAACCAGAACCCGGAGAAGTTTGACACCACCAAAAATTACAACGTCTCGGGTTTATTGACGGAGGAGCACCAATGGCCACGTTCCAGCACCACTGGTGCGTCTGCTGAAGCGGTTGCCATTGATGCTGAGGCTGGTTTCAGCAGCACAGATCATCCTGTGAAGGTGTTCACTTATGATGTTGCAGGAAATGTGATCGCTGAGAAGGTGAACGTGTACACCACCAAAAAGGTGTACAACAGCCTGGGTCAAGGGATTGCAGAAACCCGAAGCCACAATGCCAGCAAAGTGCTGAATCCTTTGTACCGTTATTTTGTGTACAGGCTGGATGGCATCAAAACGGCAGAGACCAGCTTTGATTATCAAGGCAACATCACCAATGGAGCTTCCTCTGGTTTCAGTGATACCGATGGCAACCTCACGACTTATGGATTGACCTCGGACGGATTAACTTCCACTGAGACATCCCGAGGCTACATTCAAAACTCTGATGGGACCAAAGACACTCGCCTAGAAGAATACAATTCCACTCTGAGATACGATGGTCGCGGGCTCAGGATCAAACGCGAGTTCTCTGGTGATGGCAAAATGTATGACTCACTCAAGAGAGATGGATCGACACAGTCTTCAACTTCCAAAAGTAATTATAACACTGTCTGGGTATATGATAGCAATGGAAATCTGAAATCAAAATTTGATATCTCTAAGGATATAGGATCAGTTCTTAATCGATCTGATTATACATATAATGCTTATAATATGCAAGATACATCAAGCAACAATGTATCACTTAAATTCAACTACAATTCGATAAATATAGATCGCGGTTCACTGAAGAATAAAATGAGCAGTTATTATAACAATCGGTCTCAATTAAAGTCCACCAGTACGGAAGATTTCAAAAATGCCATAGATTCGAACAAAGGCACACTCAGTAATAACTACAAGTTCTACGCCGATGGAAAGATTGTTGAAAAAACTTCTTACTCCACCCCCTATGGCACTTCCATCGAGTACGGTACTCAAAATTCCATCATATACGATAAAATGGGGCGAATCACCCAGTACTCAGACCAAAGAAGAAATCTGGATACAAAAAAAGTATTTTACGAATACAGTAACATCAAAACAGTATCATTTGCTCAAAATGTATCGGACGGAAAATACATCTATAGCCAGTGTGAATATCCTTCTATTGGCTCAAAAACAGCAAAATCCATCACTTATGATTATCAGCCAGATATCAGATATGAAGGCCCGGGAGGAAATAGTCTACTCTATAAGCCAATTCAACCAATAAATCTGGATGCCATGTGCAAAGGATACACCTCCACGTCGTACAGCAGCTATGCCTCACAAGACGATCCTTTAGGAGGAACAATTTTTGAGATGAGTAATTATTCATATGTAGTAAATAAATATAAAAACTCCGAGTTGAACTCACAATCCAATTACCCCAATCTATACTCCAGTGCTTGGAGCAATGATCCTAAAGAATGCCAATCAAAGTGTATAATCGAGATCATCAAGTCTAAGAATTTCTCTGAAAACGCATTCCAGGGTGCCAATGAAATCAGTAAATCCATCACAGCAAAAAACGTTTATAAATGTACCACCTATTACTTTAATTTGAACACTTGCACTATTACAACGCATACTCCTCCAGAATCAGCAAGTGGAGTGGTACTTCCTAGAGAAACAATTACCACACAAAATCACTACAGCGCGAACGGAACAAAACTAAAAGTCATTCAAGTCATAGAAAGCGAGCTGTCGGGTACAAATCAAAGCACAACCAAATATTCATCAAACTCTAGATCTCAACTTCTAAGCAATTCTATTGATAATCTCAGAGCGAAAACAGCAAAACGCTATGATGCAGACCAGAATGCCACCCAATTCTACAATTACCAAAATCAAGACGCCGGGTGCAATTTGATCTTTTTTTGCTACCCAAGTCAATTAACTGGTGCTTTAAATGACTTCGTCTATGATTCTTTTGGTAATATTCTTGTTGCTAGTAAGTTGCAGATTGATATAACCGATGGCGTAAATATTAAATCACAGCAACAAAATATTAGAACTTACGCATTTGCCAATCAAGATGTCCAATACACAACCATGCAGGAAACGGGTAGGTATCTTAGTAGTTATTGTTATGATGCATATTGCATTAAAGATGCAACTTATACACTGATAGACTCCATAATGGACAACTCCGATTGGAATCCCACACTTCCTTTTGTTGCACCAAGCAAAGAAAACCCCTTAGCAGAATACAAAGACCCAACCCCGAGCAGCAGCGTGGGCTTGACCTCCAGCAGTGTGAATGCCCCCCAGAGCACCCAAAACCCCTTCACTGGTGGCACCGACGTTGCCCCCCCCCAAGACACCATCACCCAGAACGCCACTGGCGTCATGAACTTCTCCAACCCCCTCGACAACCAGAACCCAGAAAACCTCTTCTCCAAACCGGAACCAGAACCCATTGACCCCAATGAGTACGGACCTCCCACTTCCCTTGCCGACACCAACCCCCACGCCGTGAATGCCACCAACGTGCAAGACCAGAGCCCCCTCAATTCCTCAGGCACTCTGGGACTCGGGGATGCGACTTTGCCGGGAACCGAACTCAATCCGAACCTGACCGGAAGCAGTGGAAGCAGTGGCGTGGTGGCCCCAGGGGCAGAACTCAACCCCAACCTTGGAGGCTCTGGAGGCAACGCAGGAGGCAACTCGGGTTCCTCCCCAGAGGTGGTATCACCGGACCAACGACCTCCTTCAAGCGAAGACTGGATGGTAGCTGCGTTTGCTGGGACTTCGAGTGGAAATACCCAATCGTATTGTAACGGACCCATCAACAATCTTTCAGATGAACAGGCCCAGTTTATGTGCGAAATGGAAAAAGAGTTGGGTACTACTGATGTTGATGGGATGGTAACAGAAGCTTTGAAGGCAACAGCAGTCAGTAAGTTTGGGCTGGGAGCAATGAGCAGTGTAAATGCTCTTATGGCACTGACTGAAAAATGGGATAATGTTGCCAGTCGTGATTACATGCTGATGACCATCATGCAAGACATTCAGAATGGGTCGATAACAGCAGAAGAGTTCGACATAATGGGAGATGGTGCTCGCCAAAACCTTGATCGATTAAATTCTGCACTCAGAAAACTAAATAGCTTGGGCCATAGAGAGAATGGAATGACCAATACGTATGAAGCAGCTCGTAATTCTCTTATTGCAGATACAATGATAGATTTGATCAATTCGAGACACTGCGCCGCCATAGCCTGTGATGCGATGTTTTATATCAGTGATGCATCTTATGGCTTCGCTCAAGATTTCATTAATGATGGTGCAATCTTTGGATTAGCAGGGCTTCTGAAGAATGGTATCAAAGCTGCCGCACGCGGTCTTGGCCTAGATACAGCAGTAGCAACAGGAAAACAGGCTGTTGGTGCAGGTATGCGTAGTATCGCAAGAAATTTTGCCCAAGTGGTATCCAGAGGTTGCAAACTGGGAGGAAATCTTTGTAAATGCAATTCCTTCACCCCAGAGACCCCAGTCTGGACCAAATACGGACTGACCGCCATTGCTGCTCTGGCCATTGGTACACCCGTGTTGGCCTTCAATGAGCAAACCGGAGAACAGGGTTACTACCCCATCACCCAGATGATTGTTGGACATGATCCAGAGATCACTGGGCTTGTGATTGAGGACAGCGAAACCGGAAAATTGGATTACGTGGTGGCAACCCCTGAACACCCCTTCTACGTCACGGAGCGTTTAGACGGAGAACCCAGACCCAAACCTGAAGGCCACCCGGACCTGAGCGACAAGTGGGTGGGTGCAGGACACCTGAAGGTTGGAGACAAACTCAAGCAGGCCGATGGCACCCTGGGTGAAGTCCGGTACGT
This sequence comes from Deinococcus misasensis DSM 22328, assembly GCF_000745915.1. NCBI lineage: Bacteria > Thermotogati > Deinococcota > Deinococci > Deinococcales > Deinococcaceae > Deinococcus > Deinococcus misasensis. Next base: position 17,059 of record NZ_JQKG01000053.1, on the reverse strand, counting down.
CAATACCATCCAGGAAGCCAGAACAATGTACAATCTGGAGGTCGAAGAGGCCCACACCTTCTTTGTGGGCACTCAGGGTTGGTTGGTGCATAACGGTTGTGGAGGAGTCAATTTGGATACTGGGAGTGCAGTTGCTTTGATCTCTGAGGGGTCAACAGTTAGGGGCACAATTAAGAATGCAATTGGAGACCAACCTATCTATATGACTCAAACTGCTTTGGCCGAATTTGAGAATATTGTCGCTAAAGCTGGTGGGCCACTGGAGCAGGCAAGAGCAAAAGCGCTACTCGCACGTGTAAAGATTATTCCTGATAATGTGTCACCTAAGGCAGCAGGAATGAAGCCAACTCGTAGCATTGGCGAAAATGACATTAAGATCTTTGGAACTGCTGATTCTCTTGGACTTACCACTATCACTGCAGATGCCCAAGCTATACGGGCAGCAGCTGGACAAGGCGTTGAGTTTGATACCTTCTTGCATCCTTCAGTACCACTCACAGGAAAGTGAGAGAATTTATGGCAAAGAATAATCGATCCAGTGTTCCTGACTATTTGGTTACTACTGTTAATCTATTACGAGATGCCGGTATTATGGAAGCTTCCCATTCCGTTGTGGATGCCATGATTTATATAATCTCAGAACATATATCTGATCGCAATCTTGCTCAAGTTCTAGCATATTTTCCTGATTATGACTATTATATTTCTCTAAATCGAGTTTATCAGATTGAATCTATTCCACCGACAGACCAAGCAGTTTTAACTGAAGCTCTAAATCGTCTGAAGATTGCTGGCCTTGATACATGGCTAGCAGAAGAATAGAAATAGAACTTGGTAGTCTGCCCTCCTGTAACGGGAGGGCTTTCCCTTTGTCCATAGCCGAAGACCCAGCGGACCTCCAGTCGATGGACTTCCCAGAGCAGGCATGAGCTTCAGCCTACAAAAGCCCTACCTCTGAAAAACTTCTCGCTTCACAACAAGCAAACCGCAAATAAATCAGACATCAAAACCAGAGCCTTTTTACTCACCACCTCAACCCCAAAAGAATCCCCCTCCAGAGCAAAAAACTGGAGGGGGATGTTCATTCAACCTTCCCTTACGGACTCAGGTCATTGTCGCAAGGCCGCACATCCAGCACACCCCGACTTTCCCCTTCCAAGTACGCGTACGTCACAAACGGCTTCTCGCTCTGGTCGTACACGAAAGCCCGCACGTCCTTCCCCCGAGCCGTCAGGGTCATGAAGGTGTTCGGGCGTTCCCCTGCAATCACGAAGCCATTCACCACCGGGCAGAATCCCGGGTACTTCTTGTAGAACAGGTTGATCAGCCCCGTGAACCCCGAGGCGGAAAGCCCGGTGTACTTGAAGGCCTGCGCATTCTGAACCACGATTCCAGCGTCCAGAAACACATCCTGAAAAGCCCCTTGCAGCGCTCTGGCGGTGCTGGAGTCCAGAGGGGTGATTTCTGCGATGGGTTCTTCTTCCTGCTGGGTGCTGGTGGGGGCGCAGGCCCAGAGGAGGGTGCAGGTGATCAGGGCCATCCAGGGTTTCATGGTTTGGGGGCGTCCTGTGGGGTTTCGGTGGGGGGATCCAGGGGGATTTCGCTGGCAGGGAATTCATCGGGGACGATCAGTCTGGGGGTCACGATGATCACCAGGTCGCTGCGCTGGTTGGTGGTGTAGGTGCTTCTGAACAGACCACCAATCAGGGGCAGGTCCCCGAGGATCGGCAGTTTGCGGACCGCTTCGCTGGTGCGGTTTTCGATCAGGCCACCAATCACGATGGGTTCACCATTCCTGACCCGCACGGTGGTGCTGGCTTCCCGTGTCGAGTAACTCAGTTCTCCGGTGGTGGTGGTGCTGCTGGGGATCGACACGGTCACAGTGATGTTCGATTCGATCACCCCGTCCGGAGAGACTTTCGGCAGCAGCCGCATGGTGATCCCGGTGGTGAGCGTCTGGAAGCTCTGGTTGCCGTCTTTGCTGACCACGATCACCTGCGACCGGGTGCTGTTGATGCGGGCCTCCACGCCGTCCAGAGCGGTGACCCTCGGGCGGGCAAGGACCTGCGCGACGTCGTTGCTTTTCAGGAAGTTGAGGGTGAAGCCGATGCCACTCCCTCCGGCTTTCCCGGTGCCGATGGCGCTGCGGGAGAATTTGCCGAAACGGAAGATGCTGGCCGGGACCGCTTCGGTGATGGAGATCCCGAGGGCAGCTTCGTAGTCAATGCCGAGTTTTTCGCTGTTGTTCTGGTTGATTTCGAGGATTTCGGCTTCGAAGATCACCTGTGGGCGTTCGGCATCGAGTTGCTTGATCAGTTTGCTGACTTTGTCTTTCTCCTGGGGCAGCACGTAAACCACCAGTGCCCTCTGGCGGTCATCGACTTCCACGCGCACGTTGGGGTGCAGTCGGGTGAGCAGGCTGCTGGTTTTGCTGGGGTCGGCGCTTTTCAGGTAGTACATGATGGCTTCGCGGTTGTCGTTGCTGGGGGCACTCAGGGCAGTGCTGCCGGTCAGCGAGGGGGCACTGACGAACAGGCGTTTCCCATCCGGCGAAAGGTAATACCAGAGGCTGTCGGGGATGTTGAGGATCAGGTTGCTGCCCTCTTGCCGGAAGGTGATGCCCAGTCCCAGGGTGGTGCCTTCGGGGAGGTTGGCGTCGGTGAGGGTGAGGGTGTCGGTCAGGCTGTCTGCGGTGTAACGGATGGATTCAGGGCTGGCCAGAATCACCGATTGGGCGTCTTGTTGCACCCCGAGGGTGGCAGCAAAGCTGGTGGACAGGGACAGCAGGAGGGTGAGCAGGGTTTTGCGCATTCAATTTCCTTCCTGAAATTCAGGCAGCGTCACACCCTGGGGGGTGGTGACGAGGTCAAGTTGCAAATCGGGCAACGGGGTTTGGGTTTGGGGTTGGAATTCTTGTTGCAGGGCCGGACTGAGGGTTTCTCCGGTTTCGCCCAGCACGTGGTTCCCATCGAGGTCCGTGAAAGCTTGCACTTTCAGGGGGGTGCTGGGGGGCAGGTTGGTGAGGGTGTAGGTGCCGTCGTTTTGAACGGGTGCCCAGGCAACCACTTTGTTTTGTGGGTTCAGGGCCACCACGTAGGTGCCTGCCTTGCGGTCGGTGACATTGGGGTTCACCAGTCCAAATCCGGTGTTCAGGTCCTGCCCGTAATCCCCGAGGTCAATGGCCGAGCGGGTCAAGAGCGGGATGACATCTCGGGGTGGGGTGCCCTGTGCGAGCAGCAAGGCCACCACGCCGGACACCTGTGGGGCGGCCATGCTGGTGCCGTAACACAGCCCGTAGGCCGGGGTGTTTCCGTCGATGGCTGTTGAAACGATGGCGTCTGGGATGTTGTTTTTGTCCTGATCGCTGTGCAGGTCTCCGCCAAAAGCAGAAATCAGGGTGCCCTGTCCCCGGTTGGGGTAAGTGGGCTGGTAGGTGGTGGTGGGTCCAGAGAGGGCGGTCACGGAGATCACACCGGGCAGGTTGGCCGGGAAAGCCGGAGTGAACAGGCTGTCGTTGCCGGTGGCAGCCACCACCAGCACGCCCTGTTTTTGCACCTTCTCGATGGCTTGCTCTAGGGCGGGCATCTGGGAGTTGTAACTCCTGAGGCCCAGAGACAGGTTGATCACCTGCGCGGGGTTGGGGTTGGGGTGCTGGGTGTCCAGTCCTGCGGCGTAAAGCACCCCCTGGGCAACGGCCAGCACGCTGCCCTCTCCGATGCTGTCCAACACCCGGACTGGCAGGATGTTGGCAGCTGGGGCGACCCCTTTGATTTTCAAGTTGGCGGCCACCAGTCCTGCCACGTGCGTGCCGTGACCGTAAAGGTCAACAGGGTTGGTGTCACCATCCACGAAATCGATGCCGGGCAGCAAACGGTTCTCGAACTCGGGGTGGGGCAGCACGCCGCTGTCCACCACGGCCACGGTGATGCCTTTCCCGAGGGTTTTCTGCCATGCCTTTTCGATGTTCATGCGTTTCAGGTGCCACAACTCCCCGAGGGTGGCAGGGTTCTGGGTGAGGTTCGTGCAGGGGTTCCCATTGGACTTCACGTCGTCTGGGTGGGCATTGGTGACGTAAGGGAGGGTTGAGAGGTTCTGCAGGGCACGCTGGGCATCCTGTGGGCTCTGGAACGTTGCCCGGCAAGCCTGAAAGCTGGGGTAACACTGGGTCAGCTTTCCCCCCCATTCCTGAGCTTTTGTCTCAAGGGAAGCCTGATGTGACAGGTCAGAGAGGTACACAGCAAGGCTTTTGAAGGTGGGAACGGGCAACGCCTGAGGAGAGAAGTCGCTTTTGGTGATGCTGTTTTGTGCTTGCGCGGGCAGCAACACTTTTCCACGTGCCACAGCCGCCTGCAAGCTGTGGTAAAACACCGGGCTTTGCTTGTTGTTCACCGAGACCGTGATGTTCAAAGGTCCATACACCAGGTTGGCAGGGAGGTCCATGACCAGTGCCTCCCCTTGCAGGGTCGGGGTGACCTTCACACCTTGAATGCTGCCCATCAAGGTGCTCTGGCCCCCTGCCCACCCGAGGCCTTGCACCTGCAAGGTGTTGCTTTTCAGGGTCACTGCGGTGATTTTGGGCAACACATCGTAAGCGGTTTGCAAGGTGGTGCCAGAAACCTGCAAGAGCCCCTCACCTGCCAGAGCGCTGGAAGGAATCTGGGCATCCAGCAGGCCTTCTGCTTTGCGGTTGGTGGACAGGGTCACACCGTTCAGCAACACGGTGGCATTCTCTGGAAAAGTGCCAGCAAGGGTGATGGTGTCACCGGGGTACGCGACGCTGGGCACCACCCCGTTCAAACGGTAGGTGACTCTGGGTTTTTCTTCATCTGCACATGCGGTGAGGGCCAGCAGCAGAGTCAGGGAAAGAAGGTGGTTTTTGTGCATCATGGGGCAACCGTGAAACTCCAGACTTTGCTGATCGATGCGGCCACCATCACCTTTTCATCGTTGAAGTCATACCCAATGACTTTCCAGTAATACACACCAGGCGTGAGGGCAGATTGGTTGGCCGGGTAAGTCACAGTGGTGTCTTTGATGGAGAGCAGTTGACCCCCATCGTTTTTGGCCACCGTCCAGACCGGTACAGCCGATGTGTTCACCAGAGGGTCTTCCTTGTAAACGGAAAACACGTAAGCATCCACGCCTGCTGGGGTGTTCCAACTGAGGGCGGGTTGACCGGTGCCCAAAACCGCCCCATTGGTGGGGGTTTTCAGGGTTTGTTCGCCGGGGAACTGGAAGCTGGTGTAATTCGACAAAGCAATTTCGGCCTGCCCCACCACTGCTGCCACCGCACCGTAATGGGTCCCGGCAGCTTCCGTGGAGGTGAGGGGTTTTTCAAGGTCCACCGAGTCAATGGATGGAGTGCCCTGAGGTTTGATTTTCTGCCGGATGGCGTAAGGCCCAGCCACACTGTCCTTGCTGTACTTCAAGTGGTAACCGATCAACACCCCAGCATTGGTGGAATAACTGTTCCAAACCCAGTTCAGGTAATACTCGGAGTTGTTGTCCAGCACCACCTCCTGAGGCTTGACCCCCTGCTTCTCAAAGGAAGCACCCTCTGGAGGCAGCACCGTGTACACACTTGGGTTGTTCCAAGCCTGACGGGCCACAGCAGCTTTTTTGGGAGCAGGTGGTACACGAAGGCCCATGAAACGCTGCATTTTCACGGTATCGGAGTTGCTGATGGTCACCGTGACTGGGTCGCTGTCTGCACTGCTTCCGGTCACGTCGGTCACTCTGGCATAAAGCTCCACTTTGGCACCCGAGGGGAAAAACCCGGTGTTCCAGTCAATGAAGCCCGGAGAACTGACGGTGCTGCCCACAAAAACACCCTCTTTGGTGCTGCCCTCATCACGCGCATAAATTTGAATTTTGCTGATCTCTGCGTCCCCTCTGGCCGTCACCTGCACCTTGAAGTTCCCACTGACCGTGCCATTGTGACTCGGGGAGAGGATCGCCCCACTGGGGGGTGCGGTGTCTTCACTGCAAGATACGGTGAGGAGCATTGTCAGGCCAATTGAGGTAAGTCGAACATGTTTCACAAAACACCATTATGGCACAGCGATTCACACGTTTTCTTCATGAGAGACAACTTGTTTGGGTGCCTCCACTTGCCAGGGACCTGATGTTGAGATGGGACCTCAATGTCCAGGCCGTTCGCTTCTTGCGTGGGCGTTTGGGCAAGAGACATTTACAGAGAAAAGCCCTTTCCCAGTTCCTCAGCTGGAAAGCAACAAAACCTGATCCATTTTGAGAACATCTCTGACCTTTGAGCTCATCCACAAAAAGAAGGAAGAGCCTGAACGGTTGCACCCTCAGCAAAGCCCAAGGCCCATGCTTGTCCAGTTGGGTGTGCATCTCTTCATCACACCCATGATGTTTTTACGTTACAATGGATGCAGTTTAGTAAACGAAATTCACCACGCTGCCCTGCATGCACCGGAGGTTCTAGATGTTGCGCACCCTGTTTGTTTCGCTGGCCCTAAGTTCCCTGTCTGCTGGTCTTGCCAGGCAGGTCTCCCCTCCTGCCGATGTTGCATGGTACTGCCAGCAACTGGTGAAAACCGTGGACCTCTGGAATGGTGGTCTGGACGGCACCTCCGGCATGGGCGTGTACCTGCCCAACTTTGAAGGCGCTTACCACGTCAACCTGACCCGAGAATGGGACCAGACCGGGAGGGGTCGCACCACTTCCATCGCGCAGGCCCGAGGCATCTACATGAACATCGAAGCCTACCGGGCCACTGGAGCAGAGCGTTTCCTGAAAGCCGCAGAGCAGGGGGCACAATTTTTGCTGGACACCTTCTGGGATGAAGCTTATGGTGGTTTTTATTTTGAAGCCGAGCGCTCAGGCATGGTGGTGGGGCGCAACAAACAGGGGTACGGGAATGTGTTTGCCCTGTTCACTCTGGCCCAGTTGTATGACATCACCCGCAAACCCGAGCACCTGCAGGCCGCCCTGAAGCAACTGGATGTGCTGGAAAAACACTTCATCGATCCCAAACAGCCCGGCGTGGTGTTGCCCGGCTTCAACTTTGATTTCAGTGCTCTGGATGGGTACCACAACGTGGACACCTTCACCCATTACTTTGAAGGCCTGATGGCCCTTCATGATGTGACAGACGGTGAAACCCGCACCAGAGTGGACAAATTGATTACGGATGCGGGTGAGGCGCTCACCAAGGTGCTGTACAAAGATGAGGAAGGCTTCAAGGACCGTGGGTACGTGGCCTACAACTACACCAGCAACTGGGAACCACGTCAGGAACCTTACACCCGCAACTCCCAGTGGACAGTGGCCCGTCAGGCAACCACCGGGCACAACATCGAACTGGCCTACCTGATTTCCAGAGCTGTGGAGCGCGGATTTCCTTCAGATTGGCTGACCACTGCCGACAAACTGAAGAAGTTTGTGGAGGTGCATGCCTTGAGTCCAGACACCGGTGCCATGCTTTATGAGGTCACGGATTACGACGGCAAACCGTTGCCCGGCAACCCCGACAACGATTATTACGTGTGGTGGGCCAATTCGGAAACCGCCAGAGCCTTCCTGCATTTTGCGGTGGTGCGCAAAGAGAACACGTTGGAGGCGTTCAAAAAGCAGGAAAGCTTCATCAAGAACCATTTTCTGGACCCCGAGTATGGCGGATGGTACCAGATGGTGCACGCAGAGACCCTGCGCACGTTTGATTTGACCAAAGGCAACGTCTGGACGGTCAATTACCACGAAACCATGCTGGCTGCCGAAGTGCTGCGCCTCGGGAAAGTTTATGCAGAGCAGATGGGAAACCCCAAAACCACCTGCCCTGAAGTGAATGCCCCGACCTCCTCGGGCAACTGAATCAACTGGATTTTGACCCGAGCACTTTTTTGATTCCCCACAGGGCACCCAGAGCAACCATTCCCATCCCGAGCAGCTTGATTTGCTGTTCTCTTTTCAGGGGTGGGATGTGCTGGGTGCCCTGTTCCGTTGCAGTGGCCGGGTCATCCACATATCTGCCAGAGTTGGGAACAGCCTGTTGCTCAAAATTCCGGGCCAGTTCTTGCAGGTGGGCACTCATCTGCTCTCCCTGCATGGGTTTGAAGTATTTGGGTGGCCCGGAGAGTTTAGGGGCATAGGTGAGTGCATGGTAAGCGGATTCCTGCTGGGTGGTCACCACCGCATCTCCGGCAATCAGGGTCCGGTCCAGAGCACGCCACAGGGAAACATGACCGGGACTGTGACCGGGACTGTGCACCCAGCGCCACTCGGGAAGGCCGGGAACACTTCCATCCTCTGGCAGGGCTTTCACATTGCCTGAGAGGTCGTAAGGGGCTCTGGGGTAGGTGAAAGACATCCACGCCATCATTCCGCCTCCCACGGTGGGGTCTGCTGGTGGGTAAGCCGAGCGTCCGTCCAGATAAGGCAATTCCAGAGGGTGGGCGTAAAGGGGCACCTCCCAGGTTTTGAGGAGTTGAGGCAGGGCTCCACGGTGGTCGAAATGCCCGTGGGTCATCACAATGCATTCAGGTTTCTGGTTTCCAAAGAGGGACTGGGCTGCCTTCTGGATGCTGGAAGCAGATCCCGGCAAGCCTGCGTCAATCAGGACCCAGGTGTGGTCGTGGGGGTTTTGGACAAAGTACACATTCACAAAGAGGATTTTGAGCCCCCACACGTGTGGAGCCACTTCAAAAAGCATGTTGGATGGGTTTTCCGGGGGTTCGGGACTTTTGTTCATGGTTTCAGGGTAAGCTGGGGGCAAACCGAACCCCATGACAAATCTGACAGACCTGCATGCCAGAAGCTGAAACCGCTTTTTTCATTTTTTTCGTTTTGATGTTCAAGCCATCAATCAAAAGCAAGAGGTGGGTGGTGGGGGCTCAAATTGGTGTCCTTGAGACACCAGAGGAATCCCATCCAAACGGTCTGTCTGGGCAGGCCATCTTGACTCTGGCCTGAGAATGACCATAATGAAAGTATCGAAGGAAATGAAAGAAACACCCTTCTGTTGAACCCTGCTCTGCTGCCCCTTCATTGAAAGGAAGGACCATGTTCAAAAAGACCCTCACCAAACCCGATGGCCGCACCCTCTGGCTGTACGGTCGGCAGGACTTCGTGCATGACCCGGCCCCCAGTCCCAGCAACGATCCCGTTACGGCCAACCCCCACATGCGCTACCATCCACTCCGTCAGGAATGGGTGCTGTACGCCAGCCACCGCCAGAACCGCACCTTCATGCCCCCACCGGAGTACAATCCTCTGGCCCCCACCCGGGACCCAGAAAACCCCACCGAGCTTCCACAGGGCAGCTACGACATTGCCGTGTTCCAGAACCGCTTCCCCAGCATGGCCCTCGAAAGCCACAATCCACCTGCTCTGGAAGGCATCCTGACCGAGGCCGCCAATGGGACCTGCGAAGTGGTGGTGTTCACACAAGACGCCAACACCCTGCTGTCCAGCCTCTCTGAAGAACACATTGATTTGCTGCTTCAAGTGTGGGCAGACCGCACCACCGAACTCGGGAGCCGTCCGGAGATTCAGTACGTGCTGCCTTTCGAAAACAAAGGGGTCGAGGTGGGCGTGACCCTGCACCACCCACACGGCCAGATTTACGCCTATCCTTTTGTGCCTCCAGTGCAACAAAAAGCCCTGGACGCTGCCCGCCAGCACCACCGTGAAAACGGCCAGAATCTGGGGGATGCTCTGGTGCAAACCGAGCTGCAGGAAAAAGGCCGACTGGTCCACGAAGGCAAACACAGCGTCTCGTTCATTCCGCCGTTTGCCCGTTACCCTTACGAAACGTGGATCATGCCCAGAGTGGCGGTGCCTTACCTCTCCAGCCTGACCCCTGAAGCCCGTCAGGACTTTGCACGCACCCTCAAAGATGTGCTGTACCGTCTGGACCACCTGTTTGGCCGTCCGATGCCTTACCTGATGACCATCCATCAGGCCCCCACCGACGGTGAAGCCCACACCGAGTGGCCCCTGAGAATCGAAATCTACCCTGCTTTGCGTGCCGAAAACCGCCTGAAGTACCTGGCAGGCACCGAACTGGGTGCAGGCATCTTCGCCAATGACACCCTTCCAGAGCAGACCGCTGCCAACCTCCGTGCTGTACAGGTGACCCCATGAGTTTTCAAGAGATTTTCGGCCATGAACCTGCTGTTGTGCGCAGCGCACCCGGACGGGTGAACCTGCTGGGCGAACACACCGATTACAACGGGGGCTTCGTGCTTCCCACCGCCATTCCGCAGGAAACCACCGTGGCCCTTTCGGTCAGCGAAGATGGGCTGGACCACATCTACAGTGCAGACCTGCAAGAACGTCAGGACCTCCCCAGAGACGGAGAGCCTCAGGGCTTTGCCAAATACGTGCAGGGCAGCGTGCGGGTGCTGGCAGACCGTGCAAGCATCCCCAACCTGAACATTTACGTCTCCTCCAACGTGCCGATGGGTGCGGGCCTGTCTTCGAGTGCCGCTCTGGAAGTCGCCGTGATCCGTGCAGTCAATGAGTTGCTGGGCCTCGGGCTCAGTGGTGTGGACATCGCCCTCCTTGCCCAGAAAGCCGAGCACCAGTACGCCGGGGTGATGTGCGGCATCATGGACCAGATGGCTTCCAGCGTGGCCAGCACAAGGGAAATGCTGCTGCTTGACACCCTGACTTTGGAGCGCACTCTGGTGGCCCTCCCTGAGGGTTACGAGGTGCTGGTGATGGACAGTGGAGCCAAACGCCGCCTCGCAGAAAGCGGATACAACACCCGCCGCGCCGAGTGCGAAAAAGCCTGCGAAATGCTGGGCATTTCCAGCTTGCGGGAAGCCACCCTGTCAGATGTGGACCGGCTTCCCGAGCCCTTCAGCAAGCGGGCCAGACACGTCATCACCGAAAATGCACGTGTGCAGGAAGCCCTGAGTGCCACGGCTGCCCGTTTCGGTCAACTGATGAACGACTCCCACGCCAGCATGCGCGACGATTACGAAGCCTCACACCCTCAGGTGGACCAACTGGTGAACTTGCTGCAACAGCATGAAGATGTGCTGGGTGCGCGCATCACGGGGGCCGGTTGGGGCGGATGCTGTGTGGCTCTGGTCAAAGCAGGCACCGCCAAACAGGTGTCCCAAGACGTGCTCTCCACCTTCAATGCACAGGGCGGCGAAGGCCGTCTGGTGGTTCCCGAGTAATTCCTCTCCCCTCCTCAATCCATTCCAAGAAAAGACAGGTGGAAGGCAAACCACCTGTCTTTTGCTTCTGGGCCAAATCCATGGGGGTCAGAGGTTCTTTTCCAGCAACCTTTCCACAATCACCACGTCTTTCCAGACCCCTTCAAGTTGACCATGCTTCTGGTACACGCCCACCTGACAAAAACCGACCCGGGAAAGCATTTTCAGGCTGGCCTGATTTTCTGGAAAAACCCTGGAGAGCAGTTTCCAGAATCCTGCTTTTTCGCTCTCCTCGATCAGGGCGCGCATGGCCACTTCCCCGAGGCGTTGACCCCGGGCTTCTCGGGCCACATACACGCTGAATTCTGCGATGCCTGCGTAACATTCTCTGGCCCGGTATGAGGAGGTCGAGGCAAAAGCCTGCACCTGTCCCTCCACTTCCACCACCACAATGGGGTGCTTGCCATCAAACCATGCTGCAACGTCTGTTTCGCTGCGGGGACGGGTTTCGAAGGTGGAGGTGCGGTCTTCAATCCCCTGATTGTAAATTTCGGTGATCCGGGGAACGTCTTTGTGGAGCGCGGGACGGCTTTGCAAAGTCTGGGTCATGCGATTTCTTCTTTCTGTGGAATGGTGGCCAGAGCGAATTCGGTTTGCAGGGCTTGATGCAGCAGGGTCAGGGCACGAAACACCTGCGTTTGCTCCTCTGGAGGGAGGTGGGTGAGGATGCGCCGGGTCTGGGCATTCAACTGGCCGTTCAGTTGCTGCAGGTGTGCTTCTCCAGAGGGGGTGAGCCGGATCCAACTGGACCGTCCATCTGTGTCATGTTTGGTTTTGGCGACCAGCCCATCTTGCAGCAGGCTTTCGATGTTGCGGGACATCCACGCTTTGTCGAGCCTGAGGCGCACCACGAGGTCCGCCAAGGTGAGTTGTCCGGCCTTGCCCAGTTCGCTCAGGATGTGGCAGCGGGTGAGGGTCTGGTTTTCCAGACAGCTCGGGAGGAGTTGCTGCAGTTGGTGGTGCAAGCGGGTCACTTGCCGGAGCAAATCTGCCGGATGGGGATTCAAGGAAAGGTGCATCACCTTGGCAGAGTCAGGACAGACCCCCTGAAATTCCCGAGAGGTGTGCAGCCGTTCAGGAACCTCTGAGCGCTGGATTTCCTGAAACCCGAAACGGGGAAAGTACTGTGCTGCCGTGGTGGTCAGCAGGTACAGATCGGTGATGCCTTGCGCTCTGGCTTGCCCAATCAGGTGGTTCACCAGTTGGTCCCCGAGTCCCTGCCCTTGGTGCTCAGGGGCCACCGCCACCGAGCGCAACAGGGCCACAGGGGGATACACTTCCAGTCCTGCCACAGCGATGAGGCCCCGCGAATCCCGCATCAGGTGGTAATGCTGCAGGTGTTCTTTTGCCCCTTCCTCTGGGAGGTTCAGGTGGGAGAGCAGGTTTTGGATGTCTTTCCAGTCGGCTGATGTGGCGGGTTTGATGTTCATGCATCCTCCTCTGGTTGTGTCTGACAACTTTCTCCATTTCACCTTTTTGTGGGATGGTTGTCAAGCACAACTGTTTGCCACAAAGTGGGTTTGTGCAATGGAATGGTGGGGTTCCTGTGGCTCGAAACGCATCAAGTGCGCGCAATCTCAGGTGCGATCACTTTTCCAGCATTTGACAGTGAACTGCGAGGACCCAGCAGAATGCACCCATCTCACCGAACTTCCACCCACAGGACCAACCCGGGTTCTGTTGCCAGAGGGTTTTCACCCCCTGAGTGAACGGGTGGCCCCTCTGAACTTTCAGGAAGCAGCATTTCTGAGCCTGCTCACTTTGCATGGCCCATTCGGGCTGTGGTTGTTCATGGCCCTGTTCGGACTTTCCTTTCCAACGGTGCCCTCACGCTGGCAAAAGCTTCTCTGGTGGCCGACACCTTGGGGTCAAAACACCACGGCTTCAGCGGTCCCATGAACCTCTGGGCCAGCGTTGCCAGAGACCTGTTTTCGGTGCTGGTGGGGATGCTGTACTTGCATTTCCACAGTTCCAGACCTGTTTTGCGGATGCTGACAGGCCTGTCTTTGCTGTCCATTGTCGCAGTTGTGCAGGCCAGACGACTTCATCCCACCCCTCAGAAGGCGTTGCACACCTGAACCGCAACCTGAACCCACAGGAGAAACATTCTGATGGGTTCTGGATGCTCATGATCCTCTCTGGTGGAAACAGCCTTATCTGCTTCACGTTTTTGTTGCCAGCGTTCAAGCCGTTTGGGATACTCCTTTTCGATCAAACCGTACAAAACCCGCATCTCCTGCAGTGGTTGCCTTTTTGCTCAACTTTCAAACAGCACCTGCAAAAACTGCTGCACGTGACTTGTTCGCTCTTGCTCCCTGAGGGCCCCCACCCCCCAGTCCCAGGTGGGCCAGTCACTCCCCTGGACAGCAAGCTCAACCAGCTGTCCGGTTTTCAGGTCGTGCTGGATCCATCCTTCAGGCATCAGGGCAGCAAAAGTTCCCGTTCTGAGGAGTTCCAGGGCCAGCATGGGGGGCACTTCAAGGTCGCCGGGGCGGGCCGGGAGGTGCTTGATCTGCCAGTTGCGCACGTCCCAGCTCCAGTCAATGCGCAAGAAGGGGACCAGCAGTTCCGGCAATTCCCGGGCAGGAAGCCTGCGCTGCACCACTGCAGGATGTGAGGGGGATGCCACAAGCAGCAAGGGGTCCTGAAATGCTTTCAGAACCTCAAATCCGGGCACTTCAAAGGGAAGGTTCAACAGTCCCAGCTGGGCAAATCTGCCTTTCAGCATCTCCTGTACCTGCAGGTTGTGACCGGTGTGCATGCCCACACTGAGGGTCGGATCCTGCAGGTGCAACCGGTGCAGTGCCCGGGCAAGACGACCCACCGTCAGAGCGGGCAGCACAGCCAGAGTCAAGCGCCCGCCTGCTCTGGTGCGGGTGAGTTCTGCCATCTGCAAGCCCGCACCCATTGCAGACAGGGCCTGCCGGGCATAAGGCAAGAACCGCTGCCCGAGTTCGGTGAGTTCCAGACGCCTGCCCCTCCGGAACAGGGACCCACCAAGGTGTTGTTCCAGACGCTGGATCCGTGCACTGACCGAAGGCTGGGTGAGGTCGAGGTGCTCTGCAGCCCGGCTGAAACTGCCCAGTCGGACCACCGCATCAAAAGCAGACAGCTGGTCAAAGTCCATGCACGTATTATAGAAGTTTTCTATGGATAGAACAGTGGTCGCTGCCTTGTTCTATGGATGATGGGGGTTTACAGTGTGGATGAAAAGGTGCCGTTTCAGGTGGCCTGAGGAGAAGACCCATGATCCATTCCCTGTTGCGAAAACTTGCCCGCCTGCTCGACCGGCCCGTGGTTGGAGATGTGTCCCTCGATGAACAGTACCGCACCCCCCGTGGACTGTCCGGAATGCTCATCGGACAAGACATGCTCAGGCAGCACCGTCCTGAAAACCGCTGGACCCTGTCCCTCCTTGATGTCAAACCCACGGACCACATCTTGGAAATCGGATCTGGACCCGGCCTGCTCCTGCACCTGACCTCGCGCCAATTGCATGGTGGTCAAGTGTGGGGACTGGACCTCTCACGCAGCATGGTGCGCCTGGCCTGCCTTCACAACTGGCCCGCTGTGCTGCAGGGCAAGGTGCGAATCATATCGGGGAATGCGGCCCACTTGCCCTTTGGCAAGGAAAGGTTTGACACGGTGGTGAGTGTACACTCCATCTATTTCTGGAAGGATCCCTTGCAAGTGCTCCAAGAAACCCTGCGGGTGCTGAAACCGGGGGGCAAACTGGTCCTCACCTTCATGCCCAGACGCCGCTGGCCCCAGCAAGGTGAGGGTTCCACCTGCCATGTCTTTTCTGAAGAGGAGATGGTGGAGCTGTTTCAGCAGGCCGGATTTGTTCAAGTGCGGGTGTTTAAAGGAGAAGACCACTTCCGGGAGTGTGCCGTTGTTGGCAAACAGACCCCTGCCTGAACGGAAGGGCCATCCATGCTCGTGGACCATCCTGTCTCTGGGCATGTGACCCGACAGGCACATCACCCTTGCTTTTCTGTCAGGCTTTCGGGGAGGGCAAGTTCCCTGATTGGAGTGCCCTCAAGTCCTTTGAGCAAGTTTCAGATGGAGCAACCTGTTTTCCAGAGGTCTGTTGAGGATTCACCTTGTTTGAGGATCTTCGAAGAGAAGATGGTTTTGAATCCTCCTGGGTGTTCAGAAGAATGGACCATGAACATCACATTGAACACCCGGTACTGTTGGTTTTGCACCAGCACGTCGGTGCCTCTGGAGGAGAGGCACGCGAATCCCAGTATGTGGTCTCCAGAGAGGGCCAGGATTTTTTTGTTTTCTTCTTCAAGGAAAATCAGGGTGTTTTTGGCGCGTCCTTGAATTTCTTCCAGGTGTTTTTGGGCGGCTCCTTTGAGGGCCATTGGGGTGGGGTAACGGTTTTTCAGGACGGGTGCAGGGAGACCTGGCAGGCCATGAACGCTGACAAGCAGGGTGCGTGGGGAGGGGAACGGGAAACGGTGGGTTTCCTGAATCATTTTGGTGGAGTGGCCCGAGGCGGTCACACGGTCGGCCAGCTTCTGGGCGGCTTCTTGCACCTCCTCTGGTGCTGGCAAGGTGTCGATGCTCAAGCGGGGGTTGATGTTGATGTCCAATTGAATGGGCATGGGCACCATGGGGATGGCTGCGGAGAGGGTGAGGGTCAGGCAGAGCAGCAGGGGGAAGATCAAGCGTGTCTGGGTGGGGGTTTTCATGGCTTCCTCCAGATTCCATTCAAGTGTGGTTTTGGCAGCGTCGAGGTGGGCGAGCACAAGGAAGGTGTTTGCCTTTTGTGGCCGGGTTTGCATGAGGTGCTGGTGGTGCGTCTCAATCAGTTCCAGCACCTCGTGGGCCGGGTGGTCTTTGGGGAAGTGTCTGAGCAGAAAACGCAAAATGGGATAAGTCATAGCAGCCTCAATTTCCTGGCGGTGTTCAATTGTTGCTCAAGGCGCTTGAGGTGGTTTTTGAGTGCATGGGTGCCTTGCTCGGTCAGTTCGTAGGTTTTGCGGTTCTCATGGTTTTTGTTGAGTGGGGTGATGGTGGGATTGATTTCTCGAATCATGCCCTGTGTTTCAAGTTTCTTCAGGTGGTTGTACAGGGTGGCTGGCAGGATCAGGTTGGGGTGTTCTTGATCGATGGTCGTGTGGATCAGGTGGCCGTGTTTGGGTCCACTGGCGAGTGCCAAGAGGATCTGGAATTGTGGTTCTGGCAGGGTGGGGTTCATGGGGTCCTCCGGGGTTTTTGCTGATATATCTCTAAAGTTTAGAGTCTCTAAATTTTAGAATACTTTTTGGGGGTTTGGCAAGCAGAACCAAATGCATTTTCGCGCTTGTCCTTTCTTGCAGCATGGTCATGTGCCCGTTCATGTTGACCACTTGGCTCCTGCAGGAATCAAGTGGTCAGAGGAGGTCTTCAAGCGGGTTTCTTCTTCAGGGGATCAGCCTGGGACTTTTTGGGCTCTGGTCGTTCAGAAGTCGATTTTGCAGTGGGTCCCAAAACCCGTTCGAAAATAAAAAGTTCGGGAAAGGACCGCAGGATTGAAGTGTGCTCTGGAAATGCTGCCCACACTGTAGGCCATGAACATCACACCCATGCCGTGCCCAAGCGCAATTTCGAGCAGGCGCGCATTCAGGGTTCCTATGGCGGTGATCACAAGGGCACCCACCCCACACAAAAGAAGTGTGTGGGTTTTTACACCGCCACCCACAGGGTAAACGCAAAGTCTGAAGTTTGACAGATCACTTGAGAAAGCCGTCAGCGATCAGCCGTCAGCCAGAAGGAACGTTTTCTGGCTGCCTTTTGAACGGAAAGTCTGAGTGGCTTTCCGTTTGTGGCTTTTTGTTTTGCTGTTTGCAAAAGCCTTTTGGTGAGCTTTTTG
>NZ_JQKG01000052.1 GCF_000745915.1 Deinococcus misasensis DSM 22328 | reverse complement strand
GCTCTGAATTCCAGCGGACCCAGAACACTCGGGCTCCGCGCCAAAGGCAACTGGCAACAAAAAGGCAACCTCTGGACCGAAGAATTTGAATACCTGAACCAATATCGGGTCTTTCAGTTCTCCGTGATCGAGCAAAAACCCTTCAACACCATTTGCGTGCACATGGGTTACCAACCCAAAGCCCAAAACTAACCCCGTCCAGAGCACCAGAGGCATCCCTTTTCGGAATGCCTCTGGTTTCAGTGTCTTCTGGTTTTATTTTGAGGGGGCAATCAAGAATGGATGCTTGATTGCTGCACACTCTGGGTTCAAGGGGACCAGAGGATCGTTCAGGAAAGCCTCCACCAGAGTGCCTGCACAGTTGCCGGGGGTGGGATCAAAAGTGCCGTGTGCGCCGTCAGGGAAAGTGACCAGTGTGGAATTTTTCAGTGCAGCTTGCACTTCACGGGCATAAGTGGGAGGGGTCACAGGGTCCAGTTCTCCAGAGAGCACCAGTGTAGGGATGTCACTCTGGACAGGTTCCAGAGAAGATGCAGGGATCACGTTCCATTGGTGACCTTCACAGGCTCTGGCATAGGTGATGGCCACATCTGCAAAGGAAGCCTGAATGGCTTTGATGGGGCGGTCCACTTGCAGGTCTTCAGGTTTGGAGAAAGGGATTTGCTCATTGCAAGCAAAGGCGAACTGCATGCCCACACTGCTGAGGCCCACCATGCTCTGGGTGTACTGCACCAGAATGGTCAAGACTTCAAGGTCGCCTTTGTCTGTTGCATCAATGTAAGCAGGGATGTTGAGCACCAGAGGGGTGGTGTACTGCATCAGGGTGAGGGTGCCTCCAAAGGTGGCAGCATTGACAGGTACGTCCAGAGCCTGCCCGGTTTTCAGGTCTGCCACTTTGATGTTCAGGGGTTCTTTGTCGAGCCGTTCAGCCAGATTTTCCAGACGGGTGCTCAGGTTGGGATGGGCGGTGTTGCAAGCCTGATCTGCTTCACAGCGTTGCAGGATGGTTCTGAGGGATTGGGTCACCGTGCTTTCACGGTTCTGGATGTAGTTGGCACGGGTGCTGACCACGGCATCCAGAACCACAGAGCGCAGTTTCTCGGGGTGGCGACGCATCACTTCCTGCGCCAGCCTTGAACCGTAAGACACCCCGTACAGGTTGGCTTTTTCTGTTCCAAGGGCTTCAATCAGTAGGGCCACATCGTCCGCACTTTGCAAGGTGTTGAAGGTGCCCAGATTCACGCCTGCTTTCTCCAGATCCGTGAAGCACTGTTGCAGGTGGTTCAGCATTTGCTGGTTCTGCTCGGTCATGCTCAGAGACTGCAATTCAGTGGCTTTGTCCCAGAAACCGGGGCAGTCCAGAGAAGGCTGCGAAGCACCCACGCCACGCTGATCGAAGAACACCAGGTCCCGCTCTGGGGCGAGGGCCTCCACCATGTAACTGGCGGCAGGGGCAATGCTGGCGGTGCGCTGTCCGGGGCCTCCGTTGAGCACAATGATGGGGTCTGCCTTTTTGTTGGTCAGGGTGGATTTGTAGAGGGCCACATGCAGTTTGTAGGGGGTGCTTTTGGGATCTGCATGGTCTGCTGGAACTTCAACGTAGCCACATTGCAGGGTGTGGTTTTTTGCAGGTGGGAAAGGGGCGCCAAAGTTGCATTCGCTCTCGGTCATGCCAGCGGCTTTGCCATGTGAGGCGGAAACCATGGCTGCCCAGATGGCAATGGCAATCACAATGAAGTGTTTGATGGAAGGTTTTTTGCGGGGTTTGGTTTTGTTCATGAAGTCCTCCAGAGCCAACAGTTGGCCTTCACAGGGAAAACCCTGTGCTGCACGGTTTCAATTTTGGGAATGGGAAAGATCGGCAAGCCTGATCAGGTCAAGCTTCCTTGACATTCAGAGTAAAGGAAGCCAAACTTTTTGTCAAGCTTCCTTGACATCAAAATTTATTTTTGCCCCTTCAGGACACGCTGAATGGGTCATTCATATGAAAAACTTCGTAGTAAGCAAACGCCCGTTCAATGACATGGGAAAGCTCCTGAAACACCGCTTCATTCGCAGTTTTCAGGTGAAAGGTGTTTTTGCCGTGCAAAGCCTTTTGCAAAGCAGGGCTCAGGTCTCTGGTGAGGCCCTTTTCCATGCCCAGAGGTCCGACCATCAGGCTGACGTGCTTTTCATGGACCCTCAAAATGGCAAACTGACCGTACCACCCATCGTTCTGCGGATCACGTAATTCATAGCTTTGGCCCTGCAAAGCACCATTCACCGAAATGTGCTCAACCATTGGCCCCTCATAGGCCTTCAAAATGCTTTTCAGACGCTCAAAGATTGCAGAGAAAGTCTGGTTCTTCACAAACCCTCCTTATGTCAAAAGCATAAAACAATCCATTGAATTTGCATATCAACCTGTTGTGCACCCGAGCCACAAAACCTCAATTCTGGCCAATTCGCTCAGAAGCCCATATATACAAACCGGCCCACATGTCCCCTTCCAGCTTGACCCCCACACAGGCACGCGCTACCATGGCACTAATGCAGAACTTCGGAAGCCTACTACCAACCAACGCTGACTCGGCGGGAGTGTAGCGCAGGTTTCCTGTACCCTTGAATCCCCGACCCCCGAGGCAGCCCACGCGGCACTCGGGGGTTTTCGTTTCTCACACCTGCTAAAGGAGCACCCAGATGAGACACATCAAGATTTTTGACACCACCCTCCGTGACGGCGAACAATCCCCCGGCGTGGCCCTCAACCACGCACAAAAACTTGAAATTGCCCACCAGCTGGCCCGTCTGGGTGTGGACATCATCGAAGCGGGATTTGCCATCTCCTCCCCCGGCGACTTTGAGTGCATCCAGCGCATCGCTCAGGAGGTGCACGGTCCGGTGATCTGCTCTCTGGCCCGCCTCAACAAAGCCGACATCGAACGTGCAGCCATGGCCCTTGAGCCCGCCGACAAGCGCCGCATCCACGTGTTCACCTCGGCATCCAAAATTCACCTGGAGAAGATGCTCAAGAAAACCCCCGAGCAAATTCTGGAACTCAGCCACGAGATGATCCAGTTTGCCCTGCAATTCACCGACGATGTGGAATTCAGCGCTCAGGACGTGATGCGCGCCGACCCCGAGTTCGTGTACCAGCTTTACCGCGTGGCCATTGAAGCCGGAGCCACCACCATCAACATCCCCGACACCGTGGGTTACGGTTCTCCCAACGAATACGGACGCATCATCCGCACCATTTACGACGATGTGGTGGCCGGACGCAACGTGGCCATCTCCACCCACTGCCACGATGACCTTGGCATGGCCACCGCCCTCAGCCTTGCTGCTGTGGAAAACGGAGCCACCCAGATCGAGTGCACCATCAACGGCATCGGTGAACGGGCTGGAAACACCTCTCTGGAAGAAGTGGTGATGGCGATCCACACCCGCAAAGACTGGTACCACGCCGAGACCAAAATCAACACCCGCGAACTGTACCGCGCTTCCCGTCTGGTGTCCCGCCTCACCGGAATGCCCGTGCAGCCCAACAAGGCCATCGTCGGAGACAATGCTTTTGCACACGAGTCTGGCATCCACCAGGACGGGGTCCTCAAGCACAAAGACACCTACGAAATCATGAACGCCGAACTGGTGGGCCGCGAAGCCGCCGTGATGGTGATGGGCAAGCACTCGGGCCGCGCCGCGTTCAGAAAAGCCCTCTCTGACCTCGGATACACCTTCACTGACGAGAAGATCAATGCCCTGTTTGCCCGCTTCAAAGAACTCGCAGACCGCAAAGGCCAGATTTACGCCGATGACCTGCGCGCACTGGTCGAGGCCCGCACCGACGTTCCCCAGACTTTCACCCTTCAAGGCTTCCAGATCACCTCGGGCCTGAACATCACCCCTGTGGCCTTCGTGCGCCTCTCTACGCCAGAGGGCATCGTGGAAGCCACCGCTCACGGAGATGGACCTGTGGCCGCCGCCTTCAGTGCCATCAACCAGATCACCGGCATCACCCCAGAGCTGGACACCTACCGCATTCAGGCCGTCACCCGTGGTTCTGAAGCTCTGGGAGAGGTGTCCATCACTGCCCGCTACCAGAACATGCACATCACCGGCCAGAGCGTTGCCACTGACGTGGTGGAATCTTCTGCCCGGGCATGGATCCGCGTGATCAACCAGATTGTGGCCGGAATGGGCAAAACCAAAGTGGCCACCGACGCCGCAGAAAGCCTGTAAAAGCGGTCAGGTTTCAGCCTTCAAAAGCCAACAAGAAGCGCGGAACATTCCGCGCTTTTTTGATGCTGCCAGAAGTTTACAGTCTACAGTGGACAGTTCACAGCGCCCAGTGCGACGCGGGCCGCCCCGCAAGCACGTTTTCAGGGCAAGACAGCGAGAATGGTTGCTCCCGCACGCAATGGACATGTTTTTTAAAACACACCCACATGACCTGTGCCATGTGTTTGAAGAACATGCTTGCTGTCTACCGTGAACTGTTGACTGTAAACCCTCCCAGGCCCAGACTTCTCCTCACAGCTGTCCATCAAACCCTTTAAAATCACCCCATGATCCTTGAAGTGGCCATTCTGAACGTGATTCCCGGCAAACAGTCTGAATTCGAGCAGGCTTTTGAACAGGCCCAGAGCATCATCTCGGGCATGAAAGGGTACCTCTCCCACGGGTTGCAGAAATGTCTGGAGCAGGACAGCCAGTATGTTTTGCTGGTGCGCTGGGAGACTCTGGAAGACCACACGGTGGGTTTCAGGGGCAGTCCAGAGTATCAACAGTGGAAAGCCTTGCTGCACCATTTCTATGATCCTTTTCCAACAGTTGAACATTATGTTCAAGTGTTTTGAGGAAGAAAAACGGGCGAGGCATGCCTCGCCCCTACGTAGGTGGTAACAGTTGTTCTACCTTGGCTGTTTTTGCCCTCGGCTCTCGGCAGAGCCTTCTGCTTTCTGCCCTTGGCCCTCGGCCTGTAAACCCTCAGGTCAAAAACACCCAGAACGGCGTGTCCTGCTCCTGCCAGAACTTGATGGTTTCCTCCAGAATTTCCATCAGGATGTCGTAATCTTCCCCGAGGGCTTCCTCAAGGTGGTGGGTGCCTTCCAGCACCAGCACGTAACCCTCGGCTTCACGCCACGACAGGTCCATCAGGCAATCAGAAAGGGCATCCCAGTTCTGTCCGAAGTACTCTGGGAATTCCAGATCTGAGGCAAAGGCATACAGCAGATCCTGTTTTTCGGTGACGATGCCCAGATCCACGCACATGAAGGCATAACCTTCTTGCAGGGCTTCCGTGCGCAGGGTCGCTTCATCGGTGTGGAGGGGCAGGATGCCGCAATCTTCCAGGGTGTTCAGGCTGAGGTCGGTCATTTGAGGATCCTCCGGAATGAACGGTAGTGGTCGCTGGTGTAAAAGCAGTCCAGCTTTGGGCCACAGACGATGCGCCGGGCACCCCGGTCGGTTTCGCCGGGTGTGGGCACGGTGTACTCACGGTAGTAATTGGCAGGCTGGATCGGCAATCTTTTCTCACGGTTCTGAAACACCGAACCGTCTTTGCGGTAAGGAAAAGGGCCACCCTTGAGGATCAGTTGATAGGTGTTCTGGACTTCTCTGGGAAGCTGTGACAGTTTCACAGCAGGCACATCTCTGGCACACCCCACCGAGGAGGTCAGCACCAGCAGCACCCCGAGCAGCCATCTCTTGTTCAGACCCATGCGTCCAGCTTATACCAAGCCGCGCAGGGATGGAAATGCATTTTGTCAGGAAGACCTCAGACTCTGGCAGGCCTTGTCACCACACCGTTGCGGCCCTGTCCTTTGGCTTCATAGAGGGCTTCATCGGCAATGTGGAGGGCAGTCTCCAGCGTTCCAGAGGTGAACAGGGTCACCCCAATGCTGAGGGTGACATTGCGGTCTCCCATGCCGGGCCATCTGGATTCGGACACCGCCTTGCACAGCCTCCAAGCCAGTTGCTCTGCTTGAATCAGGCACGGGGTGTGCAGGGCCACCACAAACTCTTCGCCACCCAACCGGCCAAACACATCCCCTTCTTGCAGGTGCAGGCGCACAATGTCTGCGATGCCCTTCAGAACCGCATCCCCCATGCTGTGGCCAAAAAGGTCATTGACCTTCTTGAAGTGGTCCACATCGAAAAGCAGCAGGGCACACCCGGTGCTGGCACCCATTTCACGGAGCAAGTGAACGGCATGCCTTCGGTTGAAAACCCCAGTCAGTTCATCTTCTCGGGACAGTTTTTCCAGCAGCTTGTTCTGCTCTTGCAGTTGTTTTTGCAGGTGTTGCAGCTCCTGAACGTGCTGCACATGCAACTCGTTGGCTTTGCGTTCCACCTCGATCTGGCCTTGCAAAGCCACCATCTGGGCCTGCAAAATCACCCCTTCGGTTCGCACGGAACGGTCCAGGGTGTGCAGCTTCCAGAGCACCTCGAAAGCTTTCTCGTGCTGCTTCCAGAACCTCAGGTAACGCACGTAAGAATTGAGCAGTTGCAGGAGTTCCCCGTTGGTGCCCACCTGTTCCAGTTGCCTTGCGGCTTCCTCAAAAGACTGCATGGCTTCGGTGTGGTCGTCTTGCAGGCAGTACAGAAAGGCTCTGGCCTCGTAAGCACTGGCCCATGCCGTGGGCTGATCCAACTCCTGAGCAATGGCCCAGGACTGTGCAAAGTGCGCTTCGGCCTCAGGCAAACGGTTCAGGTGAATCAGCAACCGTGTGGCCAGACTGTGGGCATACAGTTCCAGAAACCGGTCTCTGGCCCCTCTGGCCTCTTCAGCCACCTGACGGAGCACCGGCACTTCAGGCTCCAGAGCCGACACGGGCAAAACCGCCATCTCAAACTCCAGCACCCGCACATCCACCAGACTCAGACGGGCATAAGACTGCACCACCTGCACCTGTGGATGGTGGGCAGGCAAATCCAGCACGCTCTGGTAGGTGTGTTCGGCATCGGTCATGCGCCCGAGTTTCTCAAGGGTGTCTGCCAGATTCAGGGTGGCAATGGCAAACTGCTCCTCATCCAGACTTTCACTGAGCCTGCGGGCCTCCTGAAAGTAAGGCAAGCTCTGCTCGTACTGCCCGATGCTGGACAGCATGGTGGCAATCAATTGATCGGCGGTGGCTTCGGTGTGCACGTCTCCAGCTTCCACAGCCAGAGCCAGCAGTTCCCACGCCTCACGCAAGCCTTCGTGGTTTTCACCTGCGCTGGAAAGGCAGTTCACAAAACACCTGCGAACCTCCAGTTGCACGTCCAGAGGGGCCTGTTCGGTCAGGAGCACCCTTGCCTGACGTGCAAAGTCCAGGGCTTTTTGCGGCTCCTGGTAGGTCCACGCCTGAGCTTCGGTGATCCAATGGTTGAGGGGCTCAGGGAGGGCAACAGGGCGTGGCATAAGGATAAAAAGAGCGTAGCACACGGCAAAGGCTCTGGGTGTGATGATTCACCAGATGAAGTGGACGCAGGATGATACAGCAAAAAGCCCTGACATTTGCAAAAGCAAGAACCCCCGAGGAATCCTCGGGGGTTTCTGTGGTGGGTTGTGTAGGGCTCGAACCTACGACCCAGTGATTAAAAGCTCGGGCAGAACCTGAACCGAAATTTGTTAAATAACGTAATTCATTGTCCAAAAAAACGTTTTTTTGATTTTGTTTCCTCCGATTTTTCGGGGTTTTCATCGGTTTTTTGTGGGGATTGTTGTACAGATTGTTGTACGGGTTCCTGCACCAGATCCGCCAGAGACAAACCTGCAGCACGCCGCTGTTCATCGTAAACATGGGCGTATGTGTTCAGGGTAAATGAAACATCGGTGTGGCCCAAACGCTCCGCCAGCGTCTTCACCGGAATGCCCCTGCGGATGGCCAGAGAAGCATAAGAATGCCTCAGGTCATGCAAGCGGATCTTGCGCACCCCTGCCTTCTGGATCAGGTCGTAAAACACCCGGTTCAGGTTGCGGGGCTCTATGGGGGTTCCTGCTTCAGAAGCAAACACCCAACCGCTGGGATCTCTGGGCACCTGCCTGAGCAGATCCAGCATGTCTTCACCCAGAGCAATGGTCCTCTCCCCTGCTCTGGTCTTGGGCTTGCTGACCTCTGTGGGCACACCCCGCATGCCCTGCTTGACCGCATGGCGGATCTTCAACCAACCTCTGGCAAAGTCGATGTCCTCCCAACGGACACCCAACAGCTCAGAACGCCGCAAACCCGTGGTGATCGCCAGGTAAAACAAAGGGTACAGACGGTGGCTCTTGCAGGCCTCCAGAAAGCGCATGGCCTCTTCTGCATCCCAGAACTCCACGTCCTTCTTCTCTGCCTTTGGAGGCATCACCTGGTCGGCCACGTTCCGCCAGAGCAAATCCCACCGGACCGCCTGATCCAGAATGCCCTTGATCAGGGTGTGCACGTACTTGCACGTCCGGGCAGACAAAGGCTTGCGCTCCTTGCCCTTCTTCTGCTGAGACAAAGACGGCAGCTTTGAATAAAACTCCTGCAAGTTCAAAGCAGTCAGTTTGTCCAGCCGGATGTCACCAATCTCTGGTTTGACATACTGGTCCAGAAGCATCCGGTAAGATTCCAGCGTGGCCGGTCTGACCTGCGAGGCTTTGAAGTCCAGCCACCTGTCCATCAAGCCAGCCAGCGTGAGGTCTGTGGTGACCCCACGCTTTTTCAGTTCCTTCAACTGGTCCAGTTTGGCTTGCACTTCTTTGCGGGTCTTGCCATAGACCCACTTGCGCAAGGGTTTCCCATCTTTCTGGTAACCCACCATCAGGGAAGCGTAATAAGTGCCGTCTGGACGCTTGCCAATTGTACCTTCGCCGTGACCACGTTTATTCATACTCGAGTTGTTAAACCTCCAAATTATCAGTACTTATCTAAAACTGCACATCCCCCACCCTAGAAAAGTAAGACAAGTATTTATTTTTTATATGCAAAGCCGGTTCGTTTCTAACAAGTAATATTGGATTTTTTTCTCTTACTTTAGAAAAATGAAAGCTGCAAGAGAAGGAAAGATTGAATATTAAATAATAATTGCCTTCTCTAATTTTTTCCGAACCATTTATACTAATTTTAATCCACTTAAATATACTATCAGCTTTTTTAATTTTTGATTTAATTTTTTCATAAGCTCCTTCGCTCACAAGAATACCCATGACGAATTTATGCAGTTTTAATTTATCTTGTGCATGATCGCATGGGGGAGAAATATCCATGATCACAGATATAATATCATTTTTATTAACATCCTGATCAGAACAGTATTTATCGTATGAATCAATACTATCAAATTTGAATATATCAGTAATTAAGTCATTTTCATATTCACTGATTATATTTGGATCCCAGTCCGAGCAGACGTATAGACTACCAAACTGATGACTCATAGATTTAGCTTGTATTACATTGATTGATGAATTCAATTTGCCTTTTTCGGATTCTTCAATACTATAACCTTTAGATTCATTAATTAATAATTTAACATTATTCATAAATGTATCTAAGTTATTATTATAATCACAGCAGTCTATCTCATCGCCTATTAATAGCGTGAAAGATCTTAATATAGATCTATATAATTCAATGTTATCTTCTTTACTTCCTCTAGATCCCATAAAGTGATATACAATTTTTGCAAACATTTTATCACTATTCTGTTCTTTTATAACATTACTATACAATCTATTACTTACTCCCTGAACAGCTTTTGCGACTTCACTTTCCCAGTTTAATTGTATATCAAAAATACTTTCGCTTTTGATAAGATTATTCATTTCCTCCTCAAGAATAGTAGGATTCCTGTTGATTCTTTCCTTATCGAGAGCTCGTATTTTATAGTATTTTAATCTAGGTAAGTATTCCTTAAGAGCGATCTTAAATTTATCTATATCATCAGAATGATTACTAAATATCAAAATAACAACTGGACCAATATCTTCGGGTAATATTACATCTAGAGATGATAAAAGAGGATCAAAGCCATCCTGAATAGTGCTTAAATATAAATCTAGAATTAAAAAACGTACTCCACTAAATTTAATTTCTAAATCCGAGTAATTTTCTATATAATTGCAAGCTATGCCTTTTAAACTAAGAAATTTTATTATATTTTCAACTTGATCTCTAGAATCATCTATCAAGACAACTTTACTTTCGCGAAAGTACTCAAGCATTATGTTCCCCCAAGTCAAGAATTACGACTGCTCCCTTATAAATCTCAGGTATTTGAACTTCTCTACTGTCAGAAAATCTAAGAGCTCCTCTTCTTCCTTCCATAACTTCATTTGCCAAGAACAAACCTAGCCCCATGCCATCAGGCTTTCTAGTAAAAAATGGGCGGATCAAGTATTCCTCCTCATCAATAAATCCTGGGCCAGAATCAGCAATAATTATCATTGGATTTCCATTAATTCTATCTGTTATTTCAATATAAATCATTTTATCTTCAGAATATCTTGATGTCCACCATACGGCATTTTCTATTATATTTGTAATAGATATCATCAACATTCTAAAAGCATCAATTTCAATTCCAGATATGTTTTCGTCATATACCTTGCTTAATTTAATACCATGCCTCTTCATTCGAATTTGCAAATTAAAAATTGACTGGTCAACTATTTTTTTTAATTTTTCCTTCTTTTTATTATCATTTCTTATAAATCCAGACAAATTATCTACTATTTTGGAAATATCATAAACCTTTTCTCTAATAATTTCATAATCGTACTGCTCCTCGAAAAGTTGCCTGATCGAAGATATACCCTTCTCTACTTCATGTATTACTAATGATAATCCAGCACCAATTTGAGCGGCACTGGTAATACTACTTTTAAATTCATTATATTTAAATTCCATATATTTTATATGCTGATCTATAGCCTCTTTAGATTCGCCACTATTTATCATTTCTCTAAGCTCTTTAAATTCGCTGGATAGATCTTCTTGGTTCTTATTGATCTTACTGGTTTTATAATACATCCTAATTTTATCTTTATCTTTATTTCTCTCTAATGTGATATCACTGATTATACTAGCAACAATTTTAGTAAACGCATCATACTTTTCATTTTCAATGAAACCCTCTCTATTAGTTTTTTCAATCAGGCCTTCACTATCGGGGTATCTCAGGTTTATAGAACCCAAAATTATATTATTGCTAATCCTTTTTGTTGGCGAATTAACTCTATTAACATCGAGCGAAAGCCAGTCAACACCTTTTTCGCCATAATTGAAAATTCTTATACCATCCCTATAGACTCTCACACCGCCGTTTTGATCTAAATAATCTTTTAGATCTTTTTTATTACCATTATAAAGCTTAATTACATAATTATCTCTATCGAAAATCATGAACTCGAATTCAAATTTTCCAATACCCTTCAATGTATCAGGTATTTGCTCACCTTTTTTGACTTTTATATCCATATATTCACTCACAGCATAACGGGGACTAATCTTATTGAGCATATTTTTATATGGTTGGAATTTATATTCATAAACGTATTTTATCCTATTATTTATCTCATTACAGACTCCTCTAATGTGGAATAAGGCAAATTCCCTTATACTCTCTAGTCCGAGAGGTGGAACATATCCCTCTGGCATAGGATCAATGTTGAAATATATATTAAAATCAGACTTATTTTTAAAAGGAGAGATTATTGAAGCGATGGAATTGTGCAGATTTTTAATTTGGCCCACAGACCATTCATCTCGAAGTGAACTTATTTCTATAAATGTTCCAGTTTGATCCGGAGCAAATTGATATTTTAAATCTGTTTCTATTACAACAGGTATGTCATGTAAAGCTACATCTCTATTGAATTCTTCCCAGTTAATCTTTAGGGAAATTTCAGGATCATTTTCAGATTTCGTATGCAAAGTAATTTTCCTTCCAAGCTTGTGAACGGAAAATCTACCTATTCCCTTACCACCTAAAGGAAGTCTATGGTATTTTGTGGTTCTAGTATTTGATAATAGAGATTTCATTTTATGGTTAATACCCAATTTGAGCCAAACATTATTTATAGTTTCTAAATTCATTCCAGTTCCATCATCAGATATAATAATTCTTGCCTTATTTGGATCATCAAAATCAATAAAATCTACATAAACAGTCGCCGCATCAGCATCATAAGCATTTTTAATAAGCTCAAATACAGCAAGACTTGGATCTTTTATTAAATGATCACCCAAAAGTGGTATCATCCTAGCATCGACTTCGAAGTTTTTGCTTATTTCTGCCATGTCTTAACCTCCAAGTACTCAAAAGACAATTTTAAATTAGGCATAAACTACATTAGAAAATTATTTATCACAGCGACAACTCGCACACCAAGACTTTTTTTCTCGCCCTTTTCTTAATCTTACGATTTTTTCAAAAATAATTATAGAGTAAGATGTATAAGGGTTTATTCTTATTACGGCTCCCAGATCACCCTCCGCACCACGCCTTCCAGCACCATATCCGGGTACTGGGAGGCCCAGAAGGTTGGCCCACCCACCTTGTAAGACCTGAGAAGGGTGTCTTCCCCTTTGGAGAAGTATTGTTTGACCACTCCGGTTTCCAGCTGTGGAATCCAGGCCACCACGATTTTCCCGTCCGTTGGGATGGCGTCACTTTCCACCAGAATCTTGCTGCCGTGTGGAATCTGGCGGGTCACGAACTCATCAGACATGCTGTCTCCATTGACGACCAGAATGAAAAGCTTGGCCACATCCACAGCTTTGGGCAGTTCCCGCATGTCGAATTCCACGAATTCTGAAGGGTGGTCGTGGGCATGGATCTTTTTCAGGCCAGCGCCGACTGTGCCATAAATGGGAATTTTGACAGTAAGGCTTGCTGGTTCTGCATTGGGGTTCAATGGGAACGCAGCTGTACGGGACACATCTATATGCTGTGCCAAATTGGTAATTGTCTCTGTATCGAACAAGCCTAGCGCAATCAATAAGGTGTATTCATTTTCATATCCAAAAGCTTTTGAAAGCGCTCTAAGGGTCTGGGGTTCTGAAAGATACATCGTCCAGAGCGTCTTAAGAGGGTTAGCGAACAGTTGGTTACCAACCCAAGTGCGGGACTTGCCAGCCACACGAGCTACCCCAAGCTGATCCAGGTCATTTTCCCTCATCCGCTGGCGCAACATCTCTTCTGCTGTACTGTCGCTTAGTTTCGGGCTCATTATAGGAATCATAAACGTATCTCTAGTTTTATTAGCATAAGTCTCTAATATTTTTAGATCTGTGCTTGATTACGCCTCGATTTTACTCTAATATTCTTAGCATGGACAACCTTAGCGACCTTATACGGGAAGCTCGGGAGGCTAAATTGTTGACTCAAAAAGAGCTTGCCGAGGCCATAGGAGTAGCACCAGAAACAATTTCGACTTGGGAACGCGGGGCAAACACCCCTCGAAAACCCATCCTACGGAAGGTTTTTGCTTACCTTGAAATTCCTCTAAAAAATTTAGAACAAAAGAAGGGAACTGCACATGAGTGAGAGCAGCGAAGTCTTATACCTCGGAATCCCAGCCAACAGCCTTCTGGTCCAGCAATTGGTCCAGAGCATCACGAAAGCCGTCAAAGATTCGGTGCAGGTGCCAGAGGGCAAACTGCTGATCACCGTAGAGGAAGCCGCAGAGCTTCTGGGCATCAGTGAAGCCCGTGTGCGTGGCATGGCCAACGCTGGAAGCCTGCCCGGTGTGGTCCGCAACGAAGAAGGGGCCGGCAAGATCCTGTTCAAGCGTGCGGTGCTGGTCCAGTGGGCTTCCACAGAAGAGGTGATTTGATGCCTCCTTCTGCTTTTGATCAAGCCCTGGATGCCCCCATCGGCAGCGATGCACCAGCAGGAGACACCAGAGCCACGTTTGAAGCCCTCTCCCCTTTTGCCCGTTCGGTGGTTCAGATGCTGTTTCAGTGTGGGGTGCATCCCAGACAGACCGTGCATCCTCTGGCAAGTGGCAGGGAATTCTGTGTGCAGGCGCTGGATGTCAGGCTTTTTGTCAGCAAGGCCAATTTCAGTACCATGAACCGCTTTCTGGAAGAACACCACGCAGAAGTGAAGTCCATCTGTGCTGGTCCAGCCCATGTGGTGCTGTTCATGCTGCAGGACCAGAGGGATTGATCTGTCATGCTGACCCGCTCCCAAACCCTTGAGCACCTTCGACTGGCGGAAAGCAACGGTCCCATTTACGCAGAACACCACGACCTGAAAGCCCTGCAAGAACTTCAGGTCAGTGTGGTGCGTCTGTGCAAGCCCTTCCAGCATGATCCTGTTGTGGTGAAGCGTGGTGGCCAGATCCTCTCTGGCCTCATGCGTTTGCATGGCAGGGCTCTGGTCCGCTTCCAGAGGTGGCTGCATGCTTGACGCGCAGACGCTGCAATTTCTGACCCGTCACCAGAAGAAGGGCAAAACCTTGCCCTTTCTTCTATCCGATGTCCAGAGTGTCCCAGAGACCGCACCAGAAACAAAAAAAGCCGATTTGGAATTGCAAGGGATCACACAGGATTACCAGCAGGTCTTGCCAGGTCGGGATGAAGTGCGTTCCAGCCCTCCAGAAATGCGCCTTGGGGCGAAAGAGTGGATCCGCCGACTGCTGGACTGCCCGGAATACTTGGGCCTGAAGCTCAGCAAAGCAGAGGATGCCATTTATCAGGCGGCTCTGGAGCTGGCCATCCACTACGCCAGAGCCAGAGGGCTGAGCAAGGCTGTCACCACCGTCACCTTCCACATGCCTGCGGAACTGGTCATGGAGTTCGCGGGGTACAAGAAGAGCACCTTCTACGTTGCGTTAAAACGGCTCAGAAGCCTCCGGCTGATGGCGGTGAAGGGAAAGACAGGGGACTTGCGCGGGCTGGCCCGCAAAACGGGTTCCATCTTCTGCATCAAGTTGAATCCAAGACACACCCACATCACCCCCCGCATCAGCATTGAAGAGTTGCAGCATGAATGGCGTGACCTCAATGCAGATGTGAAGACTGGAAAAACCGCGTTCAAAACACTGAATGGAGAGTCATATAAATCGGAAGAGGTCTTAAATGCCCAACTACTTATCAATACTTGGACGTTACCCCCTTCCAAACTGAACCCTGATGCGTTACACATGACTCTCCAAAATGGGCCGGATGCCGTTCTGGACGTTTTTGACCTCCCAACCCTTCGGGAAGCCCCCAAAAAGAACCGTGGCGTGCTGGTGGATTTGCTCGCCCAGGGCATTGCTGCCCGCCTGAAAGACCACAGGTCCATCAACCTTTACCGGAAGGTGCTCTGGCAAACCCTCAGGATGCTGGACCGGGGCATTGACCAGTTGGCTTACCTGCAAGCCTCGATCCAGAGGGCAGAAATTGCCTTGAAGGAAAACGCTGTCCGCAAAACGGCAGGGGCACGCCTGATGGACGACTGGAAACGCTCGAAGTTCTGGGATGAGCTTCGCAACACCCCGCAATTCCGCGTTGGACCCACCCCAAAGGCACAAGCATGAACATCCAACTTCAGTTCACCGATCCAGAGCGGGCAGAAGCATTTCAAGCCTTCTGCGACAAACTTCAAGCCACCCCGGATGAAGTGGTTGGGGCTCTGGTGCACCTTTACATCTTTGACGCCATCTGGTTTCACCGTGCACGCACAGCCAAAGGGCTGTCCTGCCACACCCGCATGGCCATTCACCAGCTCAGAAATCCAACTCGGGTTTTTCCTGCTTCTGAAGACCCTTCAAGCCCCTCTGTCAATCCATCTCTGGAGGACATGCCGTCATGAAAACCAGACCCATTGGTGTCAGATCCGACCTCTACGACATCCTTTCTGTCGAAGCGCAACAGCGAAACGTGTCCATTTCGGTGGTGGCCAACGAAAAACTGCAGCAAGCCCTCACCGCATCCAACGGCAAGCAGGACAACGAAAAAGCTGAAACGCAACAGCAAAACGCCATTTCACATGAGTTCAGCAACTTCAGCAGGTTCTGAACAGCAAAAACCCCGTTTCGTCATCCCACCCCAACACCACACAACGAGGAAAAACACACAGCATGCCCAAAACATCCAGCCCAACAACGAAAACCGCAAAACGCTCCAGCAATGTGCCCCCCATTCTTGTTGAAGTGGTGATGCACCGCTGGAAAGACCCTGTGACAGGGAAATTTGTGAAAAGCCCATACCCAAATGTCAGCACCAGTCTCAAGCGACACAAAGGGGAAACGGTTGAAGAGCAGTACCTTGATGGGGATCTGGTCAAGGTGTTCATCAGACACCGTGAAAACCAGTACGGCTACCAGATTCCCTCTTCCGCTCGGGTGGTCTACCCTGCAGCCCGAGAAGCCGTGAAAAAAGGTGAGCTGACTCTGGAGGCCCTGAAGGAACTGGAGAAAGACATTGCAGATGGAATTCTGGAGAAAGAAAAGGAAAT
Source organism: Deinococcus misasensis DSM 22328 (assembly GCF_000745915.1). Taxonomy (NCBI): domain Bacteria; kingdom Thermotogati; phylum Deinococcota; class Deinococci; order Deinococcales; family Deinococcaceae; genus Deinococcus; species Deinococcus misasensis. The sequence continues at coordinate 9,639 of NZ_JQKG01000052.1, read as the reverse complement.
GGCCATCAAGGGCATGGAACGAGACCTGATGAAAGGTGGCCACCTGAGCGACAAAGCAAAACGCGGAGCCGAAACGCGGAAACGCAATGCTGAACGCAAAGCCAAAGAAGCTGCAGCACCCTCCAGACCTGTGCAGAACAAACCCCGACCGAAGGTGAAACGTGCCAAGAAACGATGATGGACCTGTCACAATCGGGAAACTCATAGAAAGCCTGATGGATTACCCCTTGGAAGCCCCTGTGGTGTTCGATTTGGGGCACTTTGAGGATTACCAGGATGTGGCTGTCCCTGTTCCATGGGTGGAAGTCAAACCCTGTTCTGACCTCTCTGGTGACTCTGGAGATTGTGGTTACGTCCGGGTGGTGCAGGGTGCTGGTGGCCAGAGGGTGGTGCTGCTCACATGGAGGAAAAACTGAGTGAAAAAGGAAGGTATGAAACCACTCGGCTCAAATTCAAAGCCTGTTAAAAACGATTCTGCGAGGTGGCAAAAATGACCGCTGGAACAACAAACAAGCAAAACGCATTCCCCGTCTCCAGTACTGCGCGTGTGGTGGCTGGGAAAGTCTTCCGCAAGAAAAATCCCAAGACCCCTCAGAAGATGTCAGACCATGAAATCCTGACCATCTTGCTTGGGAACCCCAAAGCTGCCACTGCAGTTCTTCAGGATGTGGACTCGATCAACAACCTGAAAGCTCTGGCTGAAAGAGGAGGGGCCCAGACACTCATGCACCTTCCCGGATTTGGTGAAGCTGCAGCTGTCAGGCTTGAAGCTTTCTTTGAAGGGGCCTTGCGGATGTTCACCCCGAAGAAAGACTGATCCACATCTTTCACCAATGCCACCCGCAACTGCAATGCGGGTTTTTTGCTTTCTGAAATGACGCTGAGTGCGCTTTGCTACCGCAAAACAGACTCGCGTTTCAGCGTGGAAACTTACAATCCACCCCCTCACTCTGGATTCATGGCACTGAAAAAGCTCCCATTGGATGAGCCGGGCAATCACCTGACACCAGGCCTGCACAAAATCAAGGTTAAATGCACTCCAGAGATGGAACCGGTGGCCAAAAAATTGGCTGCATCTCTCACCGTCTGGAACATTGCCATTGCTGCAGCAGAAGCCCTGGCCCCTTTGCAGGGCATGAAGGTGAAATTCCCCCGCACCAACTTTGTGGACCCCAAAACAGGGAAAGACAAAGTTGGCGGCTCTTACCGGCCCCGCAAAGGCTATGACGAAAAAAGCAAGACTTTCTGGTTCTGGATGGCGGTGATTTGATGCCTGCAGCCCTCATGTGGGTTTTGACCATCATTGGCACGCTGTTCTTCTCTGGTGGTGTTCCTGGCATCCAGAAACTGCTGACCCCTCAACAGGTCGGAGTGTACCGGGATGTGCCAGAGGGAACGGCTGGAAGTTCACCAGACGACAAACCCAGCTTCTCTGAAGTGGTCAAAGACACCGTGAACACCCCCAGCAGTGTCTGGGGCATTGCAGCCATTGGCTTTGTCGGTGTGTTCCTGATCGCTCAACTTCGTGCAGGTGCACATGAAGCAGGTACTGCAGCGGTGGCCACCTACAACGAAGCGAAAGCCACCACAAGAAAGCTGTCCAAACCCAACACCAAAAACCAGAGTCGGTTTGCCACTGGTGAGGGTGACTGATGGACCTGGAACGGTTCAAGCAGATCACTGCCGGGGTGCAAGCTCCTGCAGCTGCTCCTGTTGTGGCCACTCCTGCACCTTCCCCAGAGCCAACCCCTGCACCCACTCCCAAAGATCCAGAGCCCATCAAAACGCTGGATCCTCTCTCAATTGCAGTTCTCTCCAAACAAAGAGCTGCATCCAACATTGCTTCTGGTCCTGATGCACCCCTTCCCTCTCGTCCTGTGCGTGCATCTGAAGAAGCTCTGGATCCTGACCCGGATCCGGAGCCCAAGGATAACCGGCGCTCTGTCCTGATTGCAGCAGGTGGAGTGCTTATGGTTGGGGCCCTCACTTTCGTCTTCATGCGTGGAGGTGCACGACCTGCAGGTGTGCCTGTCAGTGTGCCCGTGCAACCTCCAGCCCCCACCCACATCCCACGCCCAGCCCCGAGTATCCCAGCAGGGTACACGGTCTTTTAAGGAGTGCCCTCCATGACCCAAGCCACAGAAACCGATCCCAACCTGCAGGACACCCTGGAGCAGGAACACCTGCCCTCACTGGATGACATCGATGACGATGACATCCCAGAGGATGAGGCACCCGAAGAAAAGCCCTCCAGAAGCAAGAAAACACCTGTAGAACCCATGTCTGATGGGGAAGTCATGCAAATGATGGCCGGCCTGACCTCCATGGGACTGCCTTTTGAAGTGGCCATGCAGTATCAGCAGGACTTCATGACCAACGGCATGCTGAACTTCATCATCCCGTACCTGAAACCCGGCGAAGCTCTGGCCCATTACGGCATCGGAAAAAACAGCCTTGGAGGTGGAGGAATCCCCCCCATGATGGCCCTGATCGGCTCCATTGCCCTGGTCGGGTACGTCACAGTCCAGATGAGGAAACAGTATGCCGAAAATCCCCCCCGAGCAACAGAAAAAACTGCTGATCATCACTCTGGCACTGATGGCAGTCAGCATTACGCCAGTGGTTTTGCAACGAACTTCGCAAGCAATCAGGGCTGAAAGGGCGAAAAAAACCATGTCAAATAAAGTTGTTTTCCCTCTCCCAAACATCAAAAAAATCGGCGGAAAGATCGCTGTAGATACAGTGTTCCTTGCACGATCGGGCACAGATTGCTATGTCAAAGACAAGCGGATGGGCATCCACACCGGATGGGATTTGAACGGTCCTGCAGGGAAAGGCCCTGATGGGGATCTGGGAGATCCCATTGTGAGCGTCGCAGACGGCATTGTTGAGTTTGCAACGCAAAACAAAGGCTTCAGTCCCTCATGGGGCCGGCTGATCATCATCAGACATCCCCAGTTGGGAGTGTGGACCCGCTACGCCCACATGTCTGCAGTACTGGTGAAAACCGGTGAGGAAGTCAAAGCCGGTCAGCGGATCGGAACGGTCGGCAAAGGATGGGCAGAGCAATGGCCTGCACACCTGCACTTTGATGTCATCAAGCGTCAATTGCCTGTGAGCACCTACTGGAACGGCATTGGAGGCGAAGCAGGAGTGAAACCCTACTTCATGAACCCTCTGGATTTCTTCATGCAAAACGGATGGAAGCGTGAAGACTTTACATCCGTCAATGGAGCGTGTCCACTGTGAGTCACCTGCAACTGATCCTGCTCGGGGCCTTGGCCGCTTATGGCGTGCACTGCCTTCTGAACCCCCCTGTGATCGTGGTGTACCGTCCAGAGATCGATGTGCACCTGGAGCCCTCTGAAGATCCAGAGGAGCAGCAGTAAATGGCCGGTCTGCAGTCTCCTTGCTTCATGGCTCTGGGTCAACAGGGATCCGGGAAGTCCAGTTACCTCAGGGAGGTGGCCACCCATTACAAAGAGGTGATCCAGCCCCCTTTCTTCGTGGTGATCAACACGACGCCAGAGTTCAAAGAGTTCTGCAGTCACCATGAACGGTTTGACCTGGAGCGCTTAGAGAAAGGTTACACCGCTGCCCAGTTTGAGAAGCTGATCCGGATCCGCAAAAGCGTGCACTTCGAGATTCCAGACTACGGAAAAGACATGATTCCTGTTTTGGACGCCCTTTTCAGAGCATTGATGAATCTCGGGGTGTTCGATGCAGACGGGTGCACCTGCTTTGTGCTCATTGACGAGTGCCATGTGTTCCTTGCAAAAGATGTGTTTTCCAGACAGTCAAAACTCTATTGCACTGAATCCCGGAAGTTTGGACTTCACACCGCTCTGGCCACCCAGCAACTGGCCAGTTCATCCCAGTACACCATCCACAAAATGGCCCTGAACATGGTCAATGTGTGGGCCATCTTCCCCACAACCGAAGTCAACAACAGGAAACGGGTGGAAGAAACCCTGCAGGGCACCATTCCCAATCCTGCTTTTCTGGCCATGCCCGATCCAGAGAAGGGATGGGGCCCTGAATACCTGATTTTCGACAAGTTACACAACAAACGCGGCAAAGTTACGCGCCTCCCTGATGGCTCTCGCATCTTCCAAGAAATCGACAACTACGGCAACGCAGCCTAAAAGGAGAAAACATGTTCAACATTGAAGGCAAGCAGCTTCTTTCCAAGCCAGATGGCAACATTCTGGGTCTGCTCACGGACCCCCGTCTTGTCTCTACCGCTGTGGGTGCTGTGACGGGTGCTGTGGCTGAGAAAGCCATTTTCAGTTCACAGCGTGCAGCATTCGGGGTGGCTGTCCCGACCGCTGACGGAGTGAAGTACAAGAAGGTCGATCAGAACGGTGCTGTCACCAATCAGGACCATCCTCAGGCTCAACAAAACAGGGCCCTGCTGCATGCCGGTATGGTGATCGGCTCCATTGCAGCCATCGAGTACATTCCCAATCTTCCCGGACCTCTGCAGTACATCTTTTTCGGTGTTGCAGTGGTGAGCGGTGCCCATCTCGCCCAGAGCCTCTTTCCCAGCCTCAAGTAAGGAGCTAAACCATGCGTAAAGTCATTTCCAGCAGCAGCCCCAGCAGCATCATCACCAAGACCGCCAATGCAGCCAACATCCGCACCAAGATTGTGAAAGTCGTGGTGCCCAAAGGTGCAACCTACCTGCTGGCCAATGCAACCCCTGTTCGTGGACAGCTCATGCGTGGGGTGCACATCATTCTGGACCTGCGTGACAGCGCCAACAACAAAGTCAGCGGATCCACCATCGTCAGCGTGGCTGTGAAGTCCCAAGCTGCAGAGTTCGAAAAGTTCCTGCGCAGTTGGCCCTACACCATCTGGCGTGACCTGTCCACCAGTGAACAGCGCAACGAGGATTACATCGGGACTCTGGTTTCGCAGACTGACCTGAACATGGACGGCATTGCCCTGCTGGAAGGCCATGAGCTGCAGATCCATGCAGAAGGCCCTGATGTGATCGACTGGACCAAATCCACCTTTGAAATTGCCTTCGAGGAGATGAACTGATGAATGCTGCCCTCGCTGCTGCACTGGCTTCCCTACCCTTCCAGATTTTGGGGCAGGAGAGAAGCTTGACCCTCACCGTTTCGGATTTTGTGGGCACCGGCGCACAGATCCAGAATCGCATGAGTCCCATTGCCTACTACGATGTGCCCATTGGGCATTTGGTGGCCCTCAAAGGCGGAACCCCTTTTAGAAGTTACATCAAAGGGGAATACGTGGCCACCATTGCCCCTGCAGTTGGAGTCACCCACACCGTGGACTTGGACGCTGCAGGCTACCGGTTTGCCCGATCTGCACGTCCTGCGCCCACCTTGCCTGCCAACAATCATCCGGACATCTTGGCCTACATCAGTGACGATGCTGGAGCCACCTGGACGCTGACCAATGTGACTGCCATCAACGTGGACACACAGGAAATCACCGTCACCAAAACTGCAAGCACCAACCGTGTCAAGATTTATTACTTGCTTTCTGACGGGGAAATCGAGATCCGTGCTGCACGTCCTGTGGGCTCCAATGGAGTCAGTGCCCTGCTGTACAACAACAGCTTCAGGGGTCTGCACGAAGTCAACCAGACCAACATCCGCAGTGCTCCCAAATTTGGCACTGCAGACCGTTACAGCCTGTCTGAGAACTTCCGCCTCACCATCGAAGCCAACACCAACGCAGTCATCCCATGGGTGCCTGAAGCCCGTCACGAAATCGTGATTGGGGCGTTCGACCTGCCGGTGAAAGTCACCGATCCCCAGAGGTTGGCTGTGCAGGTTGAAGCCATGCTGCGTCAAAGTTTTTAAGGAGGCCCCATGGACCCACTGACTTTGATCCTCGGAGGTGGTTTAAGCATCCTGAGCAACGTGCTCGGAGCTCCCACCGCACAGGCCAACGCTGATGCAGCAAAAGCCCAAGCGGAAGCCGCCAAAAAGCAAGCCGACACCGCCATCCTGCTGGAACAGCAAAAAGCCAAAAACCTGCAGACCATGATGACCTATGGCCTGATCGGGTTGGGTGTGCTCGGGGCCGGCCTGATTGCCTTCCAGCTTCTGAAGGACTGACGGCTGATGAAGCCTCGCAAGGTGATGGGGGTGGCCCTGCTGGTGGCCACCCTCGGAGGGCTGGCCTACTTCGCCCGGAGTTACAAACCATCCATCATCAAAACCGACAAGCAAATGATCCAAGACCGACTGGACAAAGTGAACCGAGGAGAAATCAAACGGTCTGACTTCGCCAACAGCATCATCTCTCAGCTGATCGGAGGAAAAACATGAAAATCAGCGTTCTGACAGCCATACTGATCGGCTCTGGATTGGGAATCGGAGGGGTGTTTTTGGTGCAGAGCCTGCAGCAGCGCAAAACTCCAGCTCCAACCCCTGCGCCTGCTGGATCGGGTTCTGCACCCATTTTCTACCCTGGTGGATCCAGCACCCCTCCTGTGTCTGGTGGATCCAGTGCGGGTTCTGCAGCACCGGTGACCACTGCCCCTGCTGGATCTGGATCCAACGGGTACAGCGTTTTGGGACCGAATGGCCCCACAACCAAAGCTGATGTGACTCCAGCCCCAGCCCCATTAATCCGCCCTGTTTTGATTGATCAAGATTCATGGCCGATTGGTGGCCGTTGGCCCATTTGGAGCCCGTTCTTCCCAACCCCCCTGCCCAAAGATCCCACCATTGCTGCCCTTTAAGGAGAGACCATGTCTGAATTTGGCGTAAAAATCCCCCTACCCTTCCCCACAGTGGATGAAATTGTTTCCGGATCTGGGAACTCTGGTACGGGAATGTCTGTCACCACGAACACCGCAACCGGCACCGGTTCCGACTTCAAATACACCAGTCCCACCCCAGGCACCGGCCAATGGCAAAACTGGATGAACGACCTCGCCAACAAAGGCAACACCAGCCCAGCTTTGGGTGTGTCCTCTGGAGTCGTGGAAAACTTCATGGGTGGCCTGTTCGGAGGCTCCAAGCCTTCCACCCCTACACCTTCTACCGGATCCGGAGTGGCGCCGGTGGCCCGTCCTGCAGCTGAAACCCCCATCATGCCCATTGTGGTAGGTGGTGTGCTGGTGTTGGGTCTCGGTCTGGTTGGTTTTGCGGTCTTTGGCAACAAGAAAGGCAAGAAGTAACCATGGATCCCAGAAAACAGATCCAGATGGGCTTTTATCAGGGTCTGGGTCAGGCCGGGGCGTATGCCCTGCTTGGCCTTGCCTCTGGGCTCCTGCTCATGGCCATCCTGCCGAAACCCAAACCCTGCCCTGGTGGATGCTCTGGTTGCGGAGGCGGTCAGGGTCAAAAGGACGTGAAGTGAGATGGAACAAATGACCCCTGAAAACCTCAAAGAAATCAGCTCCTACGCCATCCTCGCATGGATCCTTGTGAGATCAGAGCTGAACCGCGCCACCATTGCGCAGAAAAACACCCAGGTCATCGAGCAGGCTCTGGATGTCATCGGGCGTGCCATGACGGTGCTGGAACGCATTGAGACCCGACTGGACAAAAGGGAGGCCCTGTAATGGGAATGCAATGGGGTATTCCCACCATCCCCACTGAGCTCATGGCCATGCTGCCCCAGCTGCCCGGAATGGTCCGGGAACTGCAGTGTCAACTACCAGGGGTGCTGCAGGAACTGAAAAGTCTGGTCCAAAGTGGCCGGCGCACTGCAGCAGTGTTGGAACAGGAATTTGGGGTGGTTGGTCCACAGGAGAATCCCAAGTTTGCTGCCCGGTCTCTGGCTGCCCTGCCTTTGATTGAGGAGGGCATGACTACCACGGTGGATGTGGTGCTGAATCTGGAGCAGCTGTCACAAGGGCGTTATCCGAGTCGTGGTTTTTATGCCAACATCGGAGACAACCCATTTGGGGTGGTTTTGGTGGGCACCGATGGCCGGCCCAGCAAGGCACACACCTTGCTTCCAGGTACCACAATCAACATCACTTGTTACCTGAAAGAAATCATCATCAAGCCCATTGAGGCTCAGGAAGCCAAGTATCAGGTGATTGCGCAGTGAAAGTGAGGGGTCATGCTGGAATTTAAAGCTAAGCTCTATACGGCTGGCCCCTGGAACTGTGTAGAGGATGTGCGGTGCATTGGTCCCCTCACACTGTCCAGCGTGGGGGATGGATCGTACCATGCCCTTTACGGTGCCCTCTGGCGACTCACATGGGACCGCAAACGGGGTCTGATCCTGCAACAAAAGCAGGGTTCTGCTTTTGTTGAGGTGTTGCCCGATCAGCCGTTTCCAGAGCTGCCCACACTGGCCCGTAAAATTGGGCTTGCGTTTGATCAGGCTGCCCGTCCGGTGCTGTCCTACCAAATTGATGAATCCATTTATATCAGGCAGTGGAACCCCGCAACGGCTGCCTATGAATACCAGACGTTCACCGGTGTTGACCCGGTGATTTTGATGGATGTTGCAGTGCATCAGCGCTCGGAAGACAGTGACGTGATGTGCTGGTTTTTGTCGCTGGATCGGCTGACCCTGTTTTCTGTCTTACAGCGTGATAGCTACCAGAGCCCCATCCAGAGGGCTGTTTTATCAGAGCCGGCATGGTTGGATCAGGTGGTCGCTATGCCTTATGTGGTGCAGGTGGCATTGCATGACCGTAAAGGGGCTGAACTGCTGTTTTTGAGCCCCCCATACACCGTTTGGTTGTTTGATGGGTTAAGTGCTGCTCCTGTCATTACAGGCGGAGTTTTTGAAACGCTTTTGTTTGCTGTTGTCAGTCAGCACCAGATGGTTGCAAGTGCCAGTGTCAACAGTGGGGTGCTGGAAACGCAGAATTATGTGTTTTTCGGTCAGCATCAGATGGTTGCAAGTGCCAGTGTCAACAGTGGAGTGCTAGACACGGTGTTGATCACCGCTGCCGCACAGCATCAGATGGTTGCAAGTGCCAGTGTCACCGATGGTGTGCTGGATGCGGTGGGGATTTCATATGGTCCTGTTGCGCATGGTATTGCAGCACAGGCAAGCATCACGGGAGGAACATGGACATAAAGCAAAGCATTCATGCGGGGTTGTCAGGACGTGCCCGCTTTGAATTGATTGATGTAAATTCCGGACAGGTGGAGCAAGTTCTGGAACAGCACAACCTGATTCTGGATTCGGGACTGGAGGCATTTGCTGTTTCCGGTGCGCCTGCAAGTGGGGCCGGTGTGTCCGCGTACCCAATGTATGGTGAATGGCGTTCATTTTTCGCAGTGGGAACCGGAAGTACCGCTCCGAGTATGACTCAAACCACACTGACCAATCAGGTGCAAATTGGTAGTGATAACGGTGGTTTTACTTCAGTGAAATTGCAACACCTTTGTTGACATGTAGTTCAGCCACACTGCTGCTCCTCAAATTCCACCGGGGAGCAGAACCCCAGGGACGAATGCAGGCGACGACGGTTATACCAGCCTTCTACCCAAGAAAAGACAGTCCTACACGTCTCTTCTCTGTTGCCAATGGATCGGTGCAAAGCCAACTCTAACTTCAGGGTAGCGAAGAAACTTTCCACCACCGCATTGTCCCAACAATTCCCCTTCCGACTCATGCTGCACGTGGCCTGGAGGCTCTGTAGCGCCTGTTGATAGGCCTCACAGGTGTACTGGACGCCTC